>JAEUQO010000490.1 GCA_016789605.1 Acidobacteriota bacterium | reverse complement strand
CCGGGTTTACGCACGACCAGCGATTGCGCGAACTTGCGCAAATTGCCCAGTTCGATGAACTGATTGACGGCATCGGCGCTGCCTTGCAACACGGCGGCGTCGAATTTCTGCAAAAAGGCGCGCACGTCTTCCGGCGTCTTGACGCTGTTGCTGGCGCGTTCGGCTTTCAACACGCCATCGCGCGCGGCAATGGTGCTGGCCGCGTCCAAATCGCACGCCGCCGCAAAACGAAAATGGCGGGCGGCTTCGGCGGCGTTGTTTTGCGTCAAGGCGATTTCACCCAACCCTTGATGCGCCAAGGCAAACGCCTGAATCGGCAACGGCTCTGCCTTCAAGGCTTCGGTAAAGACCTGGGCGGCTTCGCTGTTTTTCTGCTGTGAGAGCAATGCGCGGCCCAGCAAGGCCTGCAAGGTGGCGGCTTTGGGCGTCACTTTCAACCCCTCGCGTGCTTTGGCTTCGGCTTCGGCAAAGTTGTTTTTGCTGAAGGCGAAATTTGCCTGGGCGAACGCTTCAGATTCGGACGGCAGGCGCGGATAGATGTCGTTGCTGTAATCGGCCTGCAAAAACAGTTTGTCAGGATCGGCTTCGATGGATTTGAGCACCGTGCCCGCCGGAAAACTGACCGCGCCATATTCGCTGGCTTTGATGGCGACAGAACGGCGCAAGGTTTCGCCTTTGTCTGTGATGGCCACGATTTCGACCGTCACGTCGCCGCTGCCAAAATTGGCGATGGTAGATTCGACGCCGTTGGCATTGGTTTGCGGCTGTCCGATGGCGATGTCGGGCAGCACGACGGTGTCAATCCAGTTGGTGAACAGTTCGTTGACGAGTTTGCGATCAGCGCCGCTGTTGAGCAGGTTGTCTTTGAGGTTGGCGCAACGCGAAAGCTGGCACAGCGGATGCGGCTGAATCGGTCCGCGTCCTTGTTGCGGCGCCCACCACCCCGCCAACGACAACACATCAACGCTGCGGCGGTTCAGGCTGGTGCGCAACACGTTGTCAAAGGTTTGTTTGCCGATTTGTTTTTCGAGCAAGCGCCAGACCAGCGCGCCTTTGTTGTAAATGCTGGTCGTGTAATTGCGGTCAAGCTGGCTTTGCATCAGCAACGGCGCGTCGTTGCGCGCGATGGTGGCATAAGCGCGGCGATACCGTTCAAACGCGTCGGCGCGTTCTGCAGCGCCATAACGTTCGCCCAGATATTGTGCCGTCAGATAGATCGGCAACCCGTCGCGCAACATGCCCGTGCCGCGTCCGCGCAACAACACCTGACCGTCAATCCAACTGCGCGCGGCGGCGCTGGCCAGCAATTCGACCGTGCCCTGATCCAATCCTTCGCGGCGAAACAGACTGTCATCCACGGTCACCGCGCCCACCGTGGCAAAAGAAATTTCGCGATTGGCCGAAAACGTGTCAGACGTCGCGGTGCTCAACTGGCGCGCTTGCGTGGTGATCAAACGAAACGGCGCGACCGCCGCCACGTTGAAATACTTGGCGTAAAACATCACGGCGCGCTCGGCTTCGGCGGCCAATCGTTGCGCCTGTTGTTTGCCTGCGTCGCCCATACCGCGCGGCAAATACACTTCGACGGGATAGGTTTCGCCGCCGCGCGTGACCACGTCGTAATCGCCGACGATGAAAAAGGGCTGCGCGGCCAGGGATTGTTCAAACGAATTTTCGGCTTTGCGAATGCCGGTTGAGACGACTTTCAACCCCGTCGGCGCGTTGACGGTAATGCTCATCGGCGCAGTGTCAGCGCCGTGATCGGCATAGGGCGTGTGCACGACCGGCACCCAGAAACTGGAGGGCAACAGCAAGCTTTCGCCAGAGGAAACGTGCAACGAAGGTGTGCGGTCTGCCGCCGGAATCGAATAGCTCAGCTCCAATTCCAAATCGCGCGCCGAAGCGATGCCCGACGTGATGTCAGTGAACACGCGCAACAAACTGTTGCGCACGTCTTCTGACGTTTTGAAGGGCGTATCAGCGCCGCCGATTTTCAGGGCGGTCACTTTGGCTTTTTGATTCAGGTAAAACGACAGGCGCGGTTTGTCGCTCGAAAGCAAAATGCGGTCAGCCAGGCCCGGATCAGAAAGGTTGACCAGCGTCAGCTTGGCTTGCACGTCAAAGCGCTGTTCGGCGGGCAAGACGTCCACCTTGAGGTCGTACTTTTTGATTTCGAACTCCTGCGCCAAAGCGACGGCGTTTATCAGGAGCAAAAACACGGAGCAAAAAAGAAGTCTCTTCATCGTTCGTCTTCAAAATGTTTGCCGGTTTGAAACCGTGCCGATTCACAGTCTCTGCCAGTTCAACGCCATGACAGTTGTTTGCTGACAATCCGAACGCGCGGGCCCGCGTTCCTTGCATGCGCGAGCACAAGTGTTCTTGACGAAATTACCACGTTATAAAACCGTGCTGAACCGGGGTTGCGCCAGTTCGTGAATTTTGAGCAGCGTTTCCAGCAATGGTTCCAGTTTGTCCAGCGCCAGTTGCGTGGCGGCGTCGCTCAACGCTTGCGGCGGATGGTCGTGCACTTCCAGAAACAATCCATCAAGGCCACAGGCAACGCCAGCGCGCGCCAGATGCTCGATGTATTCGGCCTGACCGTCGGTCGCATCTCCCAAACCGCCGGGCAATTGCACGCTGTGTGTCACGTCAAACACCACCGGATAACCAAAGCTGCGCATCATCGGAAACGAGCGCATGTCTACCACCAGGTTGTTATAGCCAAAACTGGTACCGCGTTCCGTCAGCAGAATCTTGCGCGTGCCGACCGCTTCCAGCTTCTCGATGATGTTGGCGACTTCCCACGGCGCAAGAAACTGGCCTTTTTTGACATTCACGGTACGACCGCTGGCCGCAGCGGCTTGCAACAAATCGGTCTGACGACACAAAAACGCGGGAATCTGCAAAATGTCCGCGACTTCAGCGGCGGCTTCGACCTGATGCGTTTCGTGCACGTCGGTCAATACGGGCACGCCGACTTCGTCTTTGATGTGTTGCAAGATGCGCAAGCCTTCCGCCATTCCCATTCCGCGATACGACCGCGCCGAAGAACGATTGGCTTTGTCATAGGACGCCTTGAACACAAAGGGCACGCCCAAACGCCGCGTGATGGCGGCAATTTCGCGCGCCATCATCAACGCATGCGTTTCAGATTCGATGACGCACGGTCCGGCCAGTAAAAACAACTCTCCCGCAGAACGCTGCAACAACGGATAGGTACTGCTCATATACTTCTACTTCTCAACTTTCGCCCAAGCCTCAATTGATCCAGGCCGGAGCCAGCACGCAATCAATCTCACTGACGATGGCGTGCGGAAATTTTTGCTGCCACGCAACCAACAATTCGCGCACCTGTTTTTCTGACAGTGCCGCGATGCCGACGCGATGTTCCGGGCCGGAACCTGGTTCGTGGTGATGTTCGTGTTCGTCCGGATTGCCTTCGCTGCACGCGCGGCACAAGGTACGAACGGTTGACCAGTCTTCGGCGGCCAGCTTGCGCTCGCCTGCCAGGTCTACCAACTGGTCTATCTCTTCCTCTGTGGCGCGTTCGATTTCTACTTCAAACGTGCCGTATTCGCTGGGCGACAACAACGCCAATTCATCAAACACCGGGACGTCTTTTCCGTCCACGTTGCGGTATCCGTTTGGCGCGCCGTCGTGCAAGAGCAAATCGCCGTAGCGGTGTTCCGAATCCGGCAATGGCACGCTTTCGACAATGGCGCGCGCCGGATCAATGCGGCGGCACCAGATGACTTCGCCAATTGCCAGCCGAATGGGCGTCAATCCGAAATTCGCTTCAATCGGCCCGGTGCCCGCCGGAATCGTCAGCTCACATTGTTGCCAGGCGCGGCGCGCTTCGCCCCAATCTGCCAGCGCCGTCGCCGCAATACCCAAATTCCACCAGGCTGCGTCGTCTTCCGGATCAAGCGCCGCCGCCTGTTGGTTGCATTCCAACGACTCGGCCCATTGCCCTTCGTATTTGTAAAGCAAACCCAGATTGTACCAGGGCACAGCCCAGGTCGGATCCGCCTTGATCGCCTTGTGATAGGACGCGATGGCTTTTTCCAGCTCGCCCTCTTCATTTAGCGCCAGCGCTTTTTGGTTGTGACGATTGGCAATAAACCTCATGCACGAAACTCAGGCCTCTCAGCGCTTGCCGGAAAGCGCCGCCTAATCTGCGCCAACGGTTTCAACTTGCGGTTTGTTATCACCGACTTCGTCGTGCAGCCGCTGATTGTATGCCGCTTGAATAAAGCTGGCAAAAAGCGGATGCGGAGCCAGCGGTTTCGATTTCAATTCGGGATGCGCTTGTGTGCCAATGAACCAGGGATGATCCGCCAGTTCGATCATTTCGACGAACTTGCCATCGGGCGATTGTCCGGCAAAGACCAGACCGCTTTCGGCCAATTTGTCTTTGTACGCCGGGTTGAATTCGTACCGATGCCGATGACGGTCAGAAATACGTGACGCGCCGTATACCTTTTCGGCCAACGAACCGGGCGCGAGCTCACAATCGTAAGCGCCCAGACGCATGGTGCCGCCCATTTCTTCGACGCTAACCAGATCGCGCAATTTGAAAATCACCGGATGCGGCGTGTCGGGATCGAACTCGGTCGAATCGGCTTCTTCCAATCCGCACATGTTGCGCGCAAATTCGATGGCAGCGCATTGCATGCCCAGACAGATGCCAAAAAACGGTTTCTTTTCGCGGCGGGCAAAATTGATCGCCCGGATCATGCCCGGAATGCCGCGCTTGCCAAATCCGCCGGGGACGAGAATCGCGTCAACATCGCGCAAACGATCTTCCCAGCGGTCGTTGGTCATCAGGTCTTCGCTTTCGATCCAGCGAATCGTCACGCGCACATCGTTGGCAAATCCGCCGTGGATCAAGGCTTCTTTCAAACTCTTGTAGGAATCTTCCAGCTCGACGTATTTGCCGACCACGCCAACCGTCACCGTGTCGCGCGCGGCATTCATCTTGTTGATCAGCAATTGCCAGCGGCGCAAATCGGCTTCTCCCAGCGGCAAACGCAGCAAATCCACGATCAGGTGATCCAGCCGCTGCTGGCTGAATACCAGCGGAACTTCGTAAACCGATTTGACGTCCGGCGCGTTGATCACGGCGTCTTCATAGACATTGCAGAACAGCGCGATTTTGCCTTTGACGTCCTGCGGCAATTCGCGGTCGGTGCGGCAGAGCAAAATGTCTGGCTGAATGCCGATGGCGCGCAATTCCTTGACGGCGTGTTGCGTCGGTTTGGTTTTCAGCTCGCCAGAAGCGGCGATATACGGCACCAGGGTCAAATGCACATAAATGGCGTTGCTGCGCCCCACATCGTTGCCCATCTGGCGAATGGCTTCCAGAAACGGCAGCGATTCGATATCGCCGACGGTGCCGCCGATTTCGACAATCACCACGTCTTTGTCGGCAGAAACAGCTTTGATGGCGTCTTTGATTTCGTTGGTGATGTGCGGAATGACCTGAATCGTCTTGCCCAGATAATCGCCGCGCCGTTCTTTTTCAATCACGGACAGATAAATGCGGCCCGACGTCCAATTGTTCAGGCGCGTCAGATGGGCGCGGGTAAAACGTTCGTAATGGCCAAGGTCGAGGTCAGTTTCGGCGCCGTCATCAGTGACAAAAACTTCACCGTGCTGGAAGGGCGACATCGTGCCCGGATCCACGTTGATATACGGGTCGAATTTCATCAGGGTGACATTCAGACCGCGCGCTTCCAGCAAAGCACCAATCGAAGCGGCGGCAATGCCTTTGCCTAAACCGCTGACCACTCCTCCGGTGACGAAAATATACTTCGGCATCTCATCCTCTCAGGTTGGGGCAACTGTGATTGTCTATGCGAAACATGGTGATTTTGGTGAATGACGAGTGGTAAGCGCTAGGGTAAACGCAAGATTCCCGAAAAGCAAAAGACCACAAGTGTTCAGCGTTCACGCTTTAATGTGTGGGAATTGGATTCACCACGCCAACGCGTGAACGCTAAGCCTTGCTTCAATGCCATCGTCACAACGGGTCTTAGCTTTCCGTTAAATCCCACGGCGCGTGCACGTCTGCCGCCAGGAGCGGTTGCGCAATTGCTGGCGGGCCAGTAATTTATCGGTTGCAAAACATCACTCATCCGCTACACCGTTTCTTTGGTATGACGATTCAAGGGAAGAAGATCATTTTGGCCACGTTCGCGGTGGTCGCGTTCTTTGCGCTGTATGAAACGGCCAAAACGCTGCTGTTCCCGCGCATGGGAGTCGTCACCTCGCATTTCATCACGACCATCGTCGTCGGCATCATCACGGTTTTCATTGCCCGCTATGTTGTGCGGCAACAAATGCATTTGCTGCACGAACGCGAAGAAAGCAACCAGCGGTTGCGCGACGCGCTGACCAAATCCGGGCGCGATGAAAATCTGTTGCGTTCGATTGTGGCTTCGGTTGCCGAAGGCCTGGTGATCACAGGGCGCGATTCCAACGTGTTGCTGATCAATGACGCCGCGCGCACGTTGCTGCATCTGGGACAACGTCCGGTGGTGCGTCTGACCGACATCAGCCGCGATCCGCATGTGCACCGAGCGTTTGCCAAAGTATTGGCCAGCGGCGAACGCGACGAAACCCGTATCGAAGTGCGCGGCGGCCCCGCGCAGGAAAAACGCATTTTGCGGCTGCACGCGGCGCCGTTGCGTTTGCACGACGGCCAGTTGGATGGCGTCGTCGGCGCGTTCATTGATATTTCAAAGCTGGAAATGCTGGAACGCGTGCGGCAGGAATTTCTCTCGAACGTCTCGCACGAATTGCGCACGCCGCTGGCGGCGATCACGGCCTATACCGAAACGTTGCTCGACGGCGGATTGGACGACCACGACAACAGTTTGCGTTTTCTGCACACGATCCACCGCAACGCCGAACGCATGCGCGCGTTGGTCAGCGACATTTCAGAATTGTCTGCCATCGAATCGGGCGCGGTGAGTTTGCGGCTGGAACGGCTGCCGCTCAACCAACTGGTCAACGATGTGTTTTCGGGATTGTTGCCGCGCGCTTCGCAACTGGGCGTCAGCCTGAAAAACCAGATCGCCGAAGACCTGTACGTCAGCGCTGACCGTCGCCGCCTGGAACAAATTCTGGTCAATCTGGTGGACAACGCGATCAAATTCAATCGGCCCGGCGGCCACGTCACCGTCAACGCCTGTGCCGCAGACGATCAACACCTGATCACCGTGCGCGACACCGGGCCGGGCATTCCGCCGGAATCGTTGCCGCGCGTGTTTGAACGATTTTACCGCGTGGACAAGGCGCGTTCGCGCGAAGCGGGCGGCACCGGTCTGGGGTTGGCCATCGTCAAACATCTGGCGCGCGCACACGGCGGCGAAGCCTATGTCACCAGTGAGGTCGGCGCGGGCAGTGAATTTTCCATCAAATTGCCACAACGCACGTTGGCCGGATTGACCGAACTACCATCCGCTGTCAGCGAAACTTCTTATGCCGCAAAACTCTGAAACACCTGACCATCTGCTGATTCAATTCAAACGTTTGCATCCTGATGCGCAATTGCCAACGCGTGGCTCTGCCGCTGCGGCGGGCGCAGATTTGCATTGCCTCGCAGCTTTCACCCTGCACCCCGGCGAACGTCAAGCCGTCGCCACGGGGCTTGCGGTTGCGATTCCGGCTGGCTGGTATGGACGCGTCGCGCCGCGTTCCGGGCTGGCGGCCAAACACGGCGTAGACACCTTGGCAGGCGTGATTGACAGCGATTATCGCGGCGAAGTGCGCGTGTTGCTGGTCAATCTGGGGCAAGAACCGGTTCGCTTTGCCGCCGGAGATCGCATCGCGCAGTTGATCATCGAGCGCACCGCCGAATGTTCTTATCAGTGGGCGGAAGACCTGGCCGACACGGAGCGCGCCGCTGGCGGTTTCGGTTCGACCGGCAGGTAAGACACAATCCTCCTTCCTGACGCGACTTCTGTTTGCGTCACGACCAGCATCAGCAGTAGAGTGCAATCCTCTTCTTCTGGCTAACAACCAAAATCAGAAGCGATTCTTTGACGGCGGGCGACGCCGTTCGGGCGTTCTCGCACGCGAACAGATTTCGACGCGGAGGAATCCAATCATGTCATCTCTCAGGTCACCCCAAAGACTGCTCTTCGTGCGCGCAGCGTTGCTCTGTGCGCTGTCGTTGCTGCTCGCCTTGCCGCTGCTGGCGCAAGACGCCAGTCAGGTCTTGCAGCTTTCTGTCGCCTATCGCACGCTCAAAAACCGCGTGCCGATGGACGAGGCCAAACGCAAACTGATCGAAGAGCTGGAAACCAAAGCTCGCACCGCCAACAACGACAAAAAATACGGCGAGGCCGTCAAACATCTTTCGCACGGTTTGGCGTTGATGCGGAACCAGCCGTGGACGCCGTTGCACGCGCTCACTACCGCGTTGCAAGTCAAAACCGACCGGCGCGTGTTTGATCCCGGCGATCCTGTACGGCTCAAACTGTCACAGATTTTCACCCTCGATGACCCCGTGCCGGGCAAAGTCGCGCTCGCGCTGGCGCTGACGCAAATGCGCGATGGCGCACGCACAACGGTCAAAGAGCTGAAAACGATGCCAGACGTTACGGCGGACTTTTCCAAAGAACTGACGCTGGACGCGGTGTTGCCACAAACGGACGCGGGCAATTACCAGTTGTTGCTGACGCTGACGCCCAAAGAAGGCGACGCTGTCAACAAACCGCTGTCTGTGCGCATTGAGCGAAATCTGAATGCCGAAGCAGAATTGCTGAAAAAGCGCATTCTGGCCGTGCGCAGCGATCTGGAACAACAACGCGCCGCCGCCAGCCAGACCACGCGCAACGATCCCACGTCGTTGCTCAACGCTTTGCCGCGCGCCGATTACGCCGCTTCGTTGATCGAAATGATCAATCTGGGCGCGTTGCCGCTCGAACGATTCAACCTGCGCGGCGAATTCATCCAGGCCAATCAATTGCTCGATCAGATCGTCAAAGGTGAGCATCCATTGCGCGCCAAACGCGGCGACGTGCACTGGGCGTATGCGTCAGCGGTGGACAACACTCCGCAACCGTATCGGCTTTTCATTCCGTCGCAATATGACGCCAAACGTAAATGGCCGCTGGTTGTCGCGTTGCACGGTATGGGCGGCGACGAAAACAGCTTCTTTGCCGGATACAGCAACGGCGTGATCAAACAGGAAGCCGAAAAACGCGGGTATCTGATCGTCTGTCCGAAAGGCCGCGCACCGGCTTCGATGTATTTGGGCAGCGCTGAACGCGACGTGCTCGACGTGCTCAAAGAAGTCAAACGTGAATTTTCGATTGATGAAGATCGCGTTTATCTGATGGGGCATTCCATGGGTGGGTATGGCACCTGGTCAGTATCGGTCAACAACCCCGATCTGTTTGCGGCCTTGGGACCGATTTCCGGCGGCGGTCAACCGCTGGTCACGGCGCGGCTGAAAAACATCGCGCACGTGCCCTGGATCGTCGTGCACGGCGACAAAGACCCCACCGTCTCGGTCGAAGAATCGCGCAAGATGGTCAAAGCCGGCGAAGCCCTGGGCATCAAGATCAAATACATCGAAGTGCCGGGCGGCGACCACAGCAACATTGTGGTGCCTGCCTTCAAAGATATCTTTGACTGGTTTGACGCCAACAAACGGCAACCTGCCACGGCGAAAGCATCAGCCAAAGCCGCTGGCGGCAATCAGTAATCACGGACAAAGCCCAACAACTGCACAGCCGACTGCCTGGTCGGCGAATAACATTGAACCAAAGAAAAGGGCAGAAAAGCACAGCGTCTTTTCTGCCCTTCTCTTCTGCTGCTTGTTAGCGACTGATTCCTTGTATCTGGTCAAACAGCCGTTGCGGGCTGCCACACATTCACTCCAACACCAGCACACGAATCTTGCCGTCTGCATTTCCCGTGACCAATAGCCTGCCATCCAGCGTTTGGGCCATGGCATTCAGCGAGCCTTCTGCTTGCGGCCAGCGTTGCGCCATCATTTGCATTTGCAACCTGCGATCCGTCACCGGATCCGTCAGTCCGCCAAATTCCGCGCTTCGTGTCCGCGAAATCGTAGACAGAATCGGAGCACGATTGGCCGGAGACGGCGTGCGCCATCCCAAGATTGGCCAATCGTTGGGTTTCAGTATCTGCACGATCTTGCCGGTGTTGGCATTGTAAAAACGAATGATGCCGTCACCTCCGCCGCCGAGAATGTGCTTGCTATCGGGCGAAAACAAAATCACCGTTAACCAACTCGACGTTGGCAAGGCATTCTTGCGGTGTTTTTCGTCAACATCGTCCAGGATGGTTTGGATTTCATCCACCGAGAGCAGGTATTCCGAGGCGGAATTCTTTAGCTCATAGGTTTGCGTATCCCAAATCTTCAGCCCACGATCTTTGCTGGCACTGGCCAATAACCGGCCGTCCGGCGAAAACGCAATGGACGTAATCGGTCGCCGATGCCCCGGCAAAGAGTGTTTCAGTTCGCCGGTCGCAAGTTCCCAAATCAGCAAGGGCGAATGATCCCCTTCTTTGATCCGCTCAAGTTGCCAGTCTTCCAACCACCCCGCGCCGCCGGCAAGTCGTCGCCCATCCGGCGAAAACGCCACCGAACGAATCGGCTGATGACTGCCGCGCAACCGTTGCACCAATGTCCAGTCGCTGGTATTCCAGATCAACACTTCGCCAACACCGACGCATTCGCCTTTACAGCTTTCGTCCTCGCCACCAGTTGCCGGTCCGGCTCCCATCGCCAGCAATTTGCCATCCGGCGAAAATGCCACTGCCCAGGCGGGTTCTGCGCTTTTATACAGCGCACCTTTCAGCGCGCCTGTTTGCGCATCCCACACCAACACTTCGCCCTGGTACTTGATCGTGGTGATGATCGTATCGCCTTTCCGCACCTTTTTGCGCTCATAAAGCATGCTTTGCCCGGCGACCAACGATTTCCCATCCGGCGAAAATGCTAGCGAAAAGATGCTCATCCCCTTGGTTGGTTTCAGTTCCCACAACTCTTTGCCGGTTTCGAGATCGGTGACTTTTAACCGGTTGTCGCCAGCGCTGGCGACACGTTTGCCGTCCGGCGAAATCGCCACCGCCGCCACAAAGTCACTGTGCCGCCCATAGGATTTTTGTTTTTGCGCCGTGCTGATCGGCCGCTTCCCTTGCGGAATGCTTTCCGCCGCTTCCTGTCCCCAAACGATCATGGGCAAAAGCACTAGCAACCGACTTAACCGGCTGAGACAAACAAAACGCATTACCATTTGCATATCTCCAGGTTGGCAATTGGTGGTTCTCGTGAAAAGGGAAACGAACTTAATCCAAGAACAATAAGCGAACTTTTCCGTCCGCATTTCCGAGCGCGAGCGTTTTGCCGTCGGCAGAAAGCGCCATCGAATTTAGCGCGCCGGGCGACACGGGCCATTCCAGCGCACGATTTTGCATTCGGTCCGTATACATTCGGCTGCCGAGGTTCCATAGGTCTGGCCCTGTCGTGGTGCCGACCGAACTATCAATGATGGGATTATCGTCAATGTCTATGGGGTCTCGTCTTCTGGGCCCGCGTACGCTGTTGGGCGGAATCCAGCCCGACTGAATGGGCCAACCGCGCGGTTTTAACACTTGAGAGAGTTTGCAGCTTTCGACGTCATAAAACCGCACGATGCTGTCACCACCGCCGCCGATCAGAGATTTGCCGTCCGCCGAAAATGCCAGCGCATTCAACCAACTGATGGGCGGAATCGCTTGTTTGCTGGTTTTGCCGCCGGTTGCATCGGCAATGGTTTGCATCTCGTCGAGCGAAAGCATGTATTCCGACGCCGAACGTTTCAAAGCATACGTCTGACTGTCCCAAAGTTTCAGCGCGCGATCTCTGCCTGCGCTGGCGAGCAACCGGCCATCTGGCGCAAACGCCAGCGCGGTCACGGGTTGCAAATGCCCGGACAGCGCGTGTTTCAACGTGCCGGAATCAACCTCCCACAACAGAATTTCAAACCGGTCTTTGTCTTCCACGGGAGCGCCCCGCCGAAGTTCGACCATGGCATTACCGCCCGCAAGCGTTTTGCCATCCGGCGAAAAGGCCAGCGCGCGAATCAAAAAGGCGGCATTGCCACGAAAGCGGCGCAACAACGTCCAGTGTTCGGCATCCCACAACACCACCTCGCCAACGCCGCTGCATTCGCGCTTGCAATCGTTGTCGCTGGCATCAGGCATGGGGCCGGTGGCCACAGCCAGCAACTTTCCATCCGGCGAAAACGCCAGCCCCCAAACCGGATCATCATTATCATTCAACGTGGCTTTGACCGCGCCGGTTTGCGCGTCCCAAATCGAGACTTCACCGTGATAGATCAGCGTTTGCAGCACCTGGCCATTTTTGCGTTGTGTTTTTCTGCGCGCGAGTTTGCTTTGCCCGCCCGCCAGCCAGCGCCCATTCGGCGAAAACGCCAGCGCGAGAAAGCTCATGCCGCGCGAATTTTTCAGCGTCAGCCGCTCTTTGCCCGTTTCGACGTCGGTCAGCTTGACGCGGTTTTCGCCCGCGCTGGCCAGCATTTTCCCGTCAGGCGAAAACACGACCGCCGGAATCAAATCGGCGTGACGCCCCAAAGAGAGTTCTTTTCGCGCTTGTCGCTCAGCGGGCTTGCTGCTCGCTTGCGTAACGGATTGTGTCTGGGATTGTGCGTTGGTCTGCGCTTCGGTTTGCTGGCTGGCCAAGCCACTAACAACGAACAAGACGCTGATAAAGAGTCGCGCCTGGGAAAAACGAATCCGAGCTTTCATGCCTCCTCCTCACTGCTGACTGTTGCCTGTGTGCTGCTGGCTGTTTGTCTGATCTGTGTGCAACCGCGAGAAAGCACCGCTGGCGAAAAACGCTGCTTGTTTGCCCGCGAGCGCCGTCAGATAATGCGCCTCTACAAAATCACAAGCAAATCCATAGCAGAATTTTGGGGAGGAATTATGCGCAATCGTCAGAAACTCGTGCTTTCACTTTTGTGGCTTGCCCTGACGGCGTCAGCCGGTCTGGCGCAAACCAAACGGCCCATTACATTCGACGATCTGATTTCAATGAAACGCGTGGCCGACGCGCAGATTTCGCCAGACGGCAAATCGGTCGCTTACGTCGTCAACGTTGTTGATAAGCAGGCCAATCGCGGCAAACGCAGCATCTGGATCGTTCCGACTGCCGGTGGCGAAGCGAAGCAATTGATCACTTCCAGCCGCAATGACGACACGCCGCGCTGGTCAGCCGACGGCAAATGGATCGCGTTTTTGTCTTCGCGCGACGGCGCGCCGCAGATTTTCGTCGCGGCGGCAGATGGTTCCAGCCAGCGCAAAGTGACGGATGTGCCGCTCGGCGTGGCGGATTTCACGTGGTCGCCGGACGGCAAGCTGTTTGCCTTTTCGACCGAAGTTTATCCCGAATGCGCCGACCTGAAATGCACCGCTGACAAAGCCGCAGCCGCCG
>JAEUQO010000470.1 GCA_016789605.1 Acidobacteriota bacterium | reverse complement strand
AACCGCCGATGTGGTCAACCTGCACCGAGGGCTGATGCAGCTTTTTGAAATGTCTGACCGTGAACGGCAGGCGATGGGAGCGCGTGGATTGGCGCTGGTCAAAGAAAGTTTCACCTGGCCGCAAATCGCCCGTTCGATGTCGGACGTCTGCCAGTGGATTTTGGGCGGCGGGCCACGCCCGCATTGCGTGCGACTGATCTGAAAAGCAAAAGAACTGCGCCTGAAAAGCAAAAGAACTGCGATGGCTACAGACCAAACAATTTCTATCAGCACAGCGATTACCCCGTTGATTCTGACTTTTAACGAAGAGCCGAACATTGAACGGACGCTGGCTTCGTTACGCTGGGCTAGACGCGTGGTGATTCTGGATTCCGGTTCGACGGACCAAACCGAAACCATTGCGCGCAGTTTCGACAACGTAAGCTGGCACGTGCGACGCTTTGACAACCATTGCGCGCAATGGGATTTCGGCATTCGGCAAACGGGCATTGCCAGCGATTATGTGCTGGCGCTCGATGCCGATATGGCTACGCCACAGGCATTTTGTGACGAATTGCAAAATGAATTTTTGCCCGGCCAATACACGGGCGGCATTACGCCATTCACCTATCACATGTTTGGCCGTCCGATGACAGGTTCGATCTATCCGGCGCAGTTGCGCGTATTCCGCCCCAGCGGGGTCAAGGTCACGCAACACGGTCACACACAAGTTTTTTCGCAAGAGACAGCGGCGTATCAATTCAAAGCGCCGTTGATTCATGACGACCGCAAACCGCTGGAACGCTGGGTGTCGTCGCAACTGTCTTATTCCAGGTTAGAAGCGCAACGACTGGCGGCAGAATCGTCTTCGCGTTGGCGCGACCGCTTGCGCCGTTGGGGCATCATGCCCCCGGTAGTCGGTGCGCTGGCCTATTTGCGTGCGGGCGGCCCGCTGGGCGGAGCCGCAGCCAAACGATATGCCTATGAGCGCGCGACGTTTGAATGTTTGCTGGCCATCCGCTTGATTTCTGCAGACGCAAAGGAGCTGCCGCATCGCAATGACTGACCCGATTCCCGCTGATCTGCCCGCTGAGTTGCCCGCTGAGTTGCCTGCTGAGCTGCCTGCTGAGCTGGTTGATCTGTCGGTATACAAAACGATTGGGTTTGAGCGCGGCGCCAGCGTCGTTAAAGAAGGTTTGTGGCTGGTGGTCAGTTTGCTGCTGTTTCGTCTGTGCCCGTTCAAATTGTCAGCCGTGAAATGTGCGGTGTTGCGCGCCTTTGGCGCACGCATCGGAAAGGGCGTGGTCATCAAACCGGATGTGCGCATCACCTTTCCCTGGAAGCTGACGCTGGGCGATCACGTGTGGTTGGGCGAAGGCTGCTGGATTTTGAATCTCGCGCCGGTCGTCATCGAAAATCACGTGTGCATTTCGCAGCGCGCGTTTTTGTGTACGGGCAGTCACGATTACAAATCGCCGACGTTTGATTTGCTGGTCAAGCCGATCCGGATTGAAACCGGCGCCTGGGTGGGCGCGTGTGCCTGGGTTGGGCCGGGCGTGTGTGTACAACGATACGCCGTGTTGACCGCCAATTCCGTGACGGTCAAAAACCTCGACCCCTTTGGCGTGTATCAGGGCAATCCGGCGATATGCATTCGTCAACGCGTGATTCGGTCATAAATCACGCCAAATGCACGATTTTTCAAAAGAAATGTTTGTCAGTTCACGCGCCAGCTACTATACTGCGTGCCGTTCCTTCACTGTGCTGTTTTCCCCGAAACCGCCCCCCGCAAACCAGTGGTCAACCACACAAGCCCCGAAGAACTGAAATCATCATCTGACCCTGTGTTCTTTTAAGCGATCCAATACGCGATCCGCACCCTAGAAGCGGCCTGCCTCGACCCGCGCTCTATTCCGCCCCTCAAATCGTTGTCCATCACAGCATAACAACCGGTGCCAAGCGCCAACCTTTGGCTGTGGAGGACCGCACGCCGCCCCAATGACACCAAGCGATTCTGCTCTCTGACCAGACGATTCTGCTCTCTGACCGGATGAATTCGCTCTCTGACCAGGTGAATCCGTTCCCTGACCGAATGATTCCGCTCTCTGACCGGATGAATTCACTCTCTGACCGGATGATTCCGCTCTCTGACCGGATGAATTCACTCTCCGACCAGATGAATTCGTTGTCTGACCAGATGATTCCGCTGTCTGAAAGGAATGCTGCATGCGCCTCACCATCCTGAATCAATTTTTTTACCCGGACCATTCGGCGACCAGTCAATTGATGACCGATTTGGCGGAAAACCTGTGCGAGCACGGGTTTGAAGTCACCGCTGTGGCGGCGCGCGGACGTTATAACGGCGGCGACACCTTGCCCGCCAGCGAAGTGCACAACGGTGTGCGCATTGAGCGCGCCTGGGCGACGGGATTTGGCAAAAAACGGCTCTGGGGCCGATTGGCTGATTATGTGACGTTTTATCTGTCAGCGTGCTGGAAGCTGCTGACCATGCCGCGTCAAGATGTGGTGATGGCGTTGACGACGCCGCCCTTGATTGGCCTGATCGCGCTCTTGGTAGGGCGTTTGCGCGGCATGCGCTTTGTCGCCTTGATGGAAGATTTATATCCCGATGTCGCCATTGCGCTGGGCGCGTTACCGGCAGAGGGCGCGCTGGCGCGGTTGCTGCATTGGCTGACGCGGCAAATGCTGGTGCACGCCGACCGGATCATCGTGCTCAGCGATTGCATGCGCGCGCGCGTACTGGCCATCACCGGCCCAGGCGCGGAAGAACGCATTGACGTCATTCACAACTGGGCCGACGGCCAGGCCATCACACCGCTCAATAGCGCCAACCGTCAACCGCGTTACTGGCCTGATTTGCAAGACAAGTTCGTGGTGCTTTTTTCCGGCAATCTGGGCTTGGTCAATGAGTTTTCGACCGTGCTCGCAGCCGCGCGCCAGTTACGTGCTCATCCTGACATTGTGTTTGTCTTCAGCGGCGAAGGAGCCAAAGCGCCTGACATTCGCGCGTTCATCCAGGAACACCAACTCGACAATGTGCGCATGATGCCGTATCAGCCGCGCGAAGCGCTGGGCCGCAGCCTGGCTTCGGCGGATGTGTTGTTGATCACGCTGGCGGATGGGTTGGCGGGTTTGAGCGTGCCCAGCAAAACGTATAGCAGTTTGGCGACAGGTCGCCCCTTGTTATTTGTGGGCGACCATAACAGCAGCGTCGTTGACCTGATTGTTAAACACGATTGTGGCGCAGCCATTGCCAGCGGCGATAGCGAACAACTGGCGGCGCAACTGACGGCTTGGGCAGCCAACAAGGCAGCGCTCGAGCCAATGGGCACAGCAGCGCGTGCCCTGTTTGAACGGCGTTTTGATCGCCCACACGCAGTGCAAGGTTATCTGGAAAGTTTGACCACGTGTCTGTATGGCGCTGAATCACGGCCACAACGATTGCGGCCGCTCAATTCGATTGACGTCGAAGAACCTATCTCTTAAGCGCCCGACCGATGCTGTAACGGTCGGGGGCATTCCCGCATAGGTGCTGTCTAAATTGTAATTCTTGTTATTTGCAGAGAACGAAAAGCCGGCGTTGCGTACCAGGCCACGCCCTAACGAATTCATTCCTGATCCGGCCTGATCCGGCCTGATCCGGCCTGATCCGGGCGCGGACAAGCAGGAATGAATTCGTTACGGCGTAACCACGTTGCGGCCGTCTTTTCCGACACGATCTGCCCTCCCCACGATTGAATGGCAACACTGGGTTGCAAATTCACATTCATACCGGCATTGATCGGAGAATCGCATGAAGTCGTATTTACTCGTATTTACATTGGCCGTTATCTCTTCGTTAAGTTTGACTCCGCTGGTACGGCGGTTGGCAACGCAATGGGGCGCAGTGGACAAACCCGACAACCATCGGCGCATCCACAAAACCCCGACGCCCAGATTGGGTGGAGTCGCCATTTACCTGACGTTCTTGCTATCGCTGGCGTGCACGCCACTGTTGGGCACGCTGGTCAGCCAGGGCGTCATCAACCGTCTGTCCACCGTGGCCGCGGTGCTGATTGCGGGCAGTTTGATTTTCGCGCTGGGCGTGTATGACGACTTTTTTGGCAGCAGCGCGCTGGTCAAAGTGCTCGTGCAATTGGCGGCGGCGGCGTTTTTGTATTTCAGCGGGTTCAGCATTCAGGCGCTGTCTTCGCCGTGGGGCGGTTCCTGGTACTTTCCCGACTGGCTGAGCTTTCCGCTGACGGCGCTGTGGATCGTCGGCATCACCAACGCCTTCAATTTGATTGACGGCATTGACGGATTGGCGGCGGGCGCATCGTCGTTTGCGCTGTTGTCGCTGTTTCTGTGTTCGCTGGCGGTGGGTCGCCCGGACGTCAGTTTGCTGAGCATTGTGCTGGTCGGCGCAACGCTGGGCTTTTTGCGCTACAACTTCAACCCGGCCACGATCTTTTTGGGCGATTCGGGTAGTTTGTTTTTGGGCTTTATGGCGGCGTCGCTGTCGCTGGTCGGCGCACAAAAAGGCCCGACGCTGATCGCCATCGCCATTCCGCTGGTGTCGTTTGGGTTGCCCATTGCCGAAGTCGGCTTGTCGCTCAGTCGCCGTTTTCTGAGCGGCGCGCCGCTCTTTCAGGGCGACCGGCGACACATTCACCACATGTTGTTGCAGCGCGGATTGACCCAACGCCAGGCCGTGATCGTGCTATATGGCATTTGCGCGCTGTTTTCGCTCTTTGGTCTAATGTTGCTCAATCCGACGCGCAACACAGCCGCAGTGATCTTTTTCGTCCTGGGCGTGGGCGTGGTGATCGGCGTCTATCAATTGCGTTATGCCGAATTCAATACGCTCGGCTCGCGGTTAAAACACAAAGTGATTTACGGACGCCGCTCAGTCGCGGCCCAGGCACAATTGCTCAACAGTCTCGCCGACCTGAATCATTCGCCTGACGCGGGACAATTGCTGCGTTCGTTGCCGACGCTGTGCGCCGATTACGGGTTGGCGGGCTTGCAATTCAGCGTGCACAAAACGCACGAGGCGTTTGCTGTCATGGCGCACCTCGGCGAAGTCGTGCCGGGCGAGTATGGCGTCAAAGGCAACGAGTGGAGCTGGCAATGGCGGCGGCGGGAATGGTTGCAAACCGATCAGCGCAGCGCCAATCAATTGTGGAATTTGCAAGCGCCGCTGCTGGATGAACAGGGCGAGGCGTTTGGAACCTTGCAATTTTATTGCGACCTGAACAACGAAAAAGCGCTCTTTGATCCCATCAAGGTTTGTGGTTCAATACGCGACGGTTTGAGTGCAGCATTAGGACGTCTTTGTCAGGAAAACAGCCCCCGCGAACAAACGACATTCGTCCGTGAAGCGCGGCCCGGATTCACCGAGCCAGCGAAACGCAGAAAGAAAAACGAGGTTCTCGCTTCATAAGCGAACCAGGCGCCCCCACCGCGTAAGGAATCCAAGCAATGTCATCCATCACTTTTGCCCAACGCGTTACGGCCACGCCCGATACGCTGATCAACGTGATCGAGGGCGAATCTGTCCTGCTGAATTTGCAAAGCGAAAAGTATTTCGGTCTGGATGAAATCGGCACCAGCATGTGGCAAGCATTGACCAACAGCGAAAGCATCGAGCACGCCTTTGCCACGCTGCGCGACGAATATGACGTGGACGAGACGCGTTTGCGCCAGGATTTGACCGAACTGGTCGAAAAGTTGGCGGCGCACGGTCTGGTCGAATTGACCTGAACGCACCGAAACGGAACGAAAGGACCGGCGAACAACCCGGCCAAACATCATGCTGGAAGGCTGGCACAAAATGCGTTTGCTCTCTGCCCGCGAATGGCGCTGGCTGATACAAGCGTTGTGCCTGTTGCCGTTGAATGCGCTGGCCATTCGCTGGCTGGGCGCACGGCGTTGGCAAACCGCGCTGGCCCGCTTGACGCCGCGTGATGCGGTCGCCCCTGCAAACCCAGGGCAAGCGCCACACATTGCCCGGCTGGTGCGCATTGCCGCCGAACGCGGCCCATTTGCCGCCAACTGTTTGCAACATTCGCTGGCGCTTTGGTGGTTGTTACAACGACAGGGATTGCCCAGCGAATTGAAAATTGGCGTACGTCTGGCCAATCGGCAATGCGAAGCCCACGCCTGGGTAGAGCACGCCGGTCAGGTGCTCAATGACAGCGAAGATGTACGACAACGGTTTGCTCCTTTTGAAGGAACGATCTTTCCCGCAGGAACCCGGTTTCAATGAGCGGTATCGTAGGCCTTTACAATTTGCACGGCGCACCGATTCCGCAATGGTTGTTGCGGCGTATG
>JAEUQO010000436.1 GCA_016789605.1 Acidobacteriota bacterium | reverse complement strand
CCGCAGCCGCTCGGCATCGCCGAAATTCAAAAAGAAGTCATCACCGACAATGACACGCTGTTGCTGGAATACGCGCTCGGCGAAGAGCAGAGCTATTTGTGGACGATTTCGGCGGGCAGTTTCAACACCTACGAACTGCCCAAAGGCAAGGTGATCGAACAGGCTTCGCAGCGCGTTTACGATTTGCTGACGGCGCGGAATCAGTCCCCCAAGTTCGAGACGCCCGAAGAGCGTGCGGCGCGCATCAAAAAGGCGGATGCTGAATTTCCCGCCGCCGCCGCCGAATTGAGCCGGATGATTCTCGCGCCTATTGCCGCAGAGCTTCGCGTTCGTCGCCCGAAACAATTGCTGATCGTGGCCGACGGCAAATTGCAGTACGTGCCGTTTGCGGCTTTGCCGATGCCGACGACAGAGGGACAGAGGGATAGAGGGACGGAGAGAAAGAGGGCAAGTCGCTCTATCCCTCCCTCTCTCCGTCCCTCTGTCTCTCCATCTCCCAATCGCTCCGTCCCGCTCATCGCCAATTACGAGATCGTCAATTTGCCGTCAGCTTCTACGTTGGCAGTATTGCGGCGCGAATTGAAAGGCCGAACGCTCGCGCCGAAAACGGTGGCGGTCTTTGCCGATCCGGTGTTCGAGGCCGACGATGAGCGGTTGCCGAAAGAAGTCCGGGAGCGGTTGGCGCGCGAAACGCAAACGCCTGCCAAAGACAAAGCAGCGGAAGCGGCTTTGGCGACGGACGAATTGACGCGCGCCATTCGCGATGTCGGATTGGACGGCGAACGCGGCGGTTTGACGCGGTTGCGATTTTCGCGCGACGAAGCGAACGCGATTTTGCAGCTTGCGCCCGAAGCTGGGCGATTCAGCGCGCTGGATTTCGATGCCAATCAAGAAGCCGCAACCAAACCGGAAATCAGCCAGTATCGTTACGTGCATTTCGCCACGCATGGTTTGGTGGACAACCAAACGCCGGAGCTTTCCGGGCTGGCGCTGTCGCAACTGGACGCCGAAGGCCGCCTCCGCGACGGTTATTTGCGGATGGTCGAGATTTACAACCTGAATTTGCCCGCCGAACTGGTGGTGCTGAGCGCCTGCAAAACCGGACTCGGCAAGGAAGTGCGCGGCGAAGGGTTGATGAGTTTGACACGCGGTTTTATGTACGCCGGAGCAGCGCGCGTGCTGGTCAGTTTGTGGGACGTGAACGACAAATCCACTGCCGGTTTGATGAGCGAACTGTATCAAGGATTGTTGACGCGGAAACTGCGTCCATCGGCGGCCTTGCGCGCGGCGCAATTGAAACTTCTCAAGGGCAGGGAATTCGCCGCGCCGTTTTATTGGGCGGCGTTTGTGCAACACGGCGAACCGCGCTGATGGTTACGGTTGTTTGAGTAGTTGTTGCACTTGTTCGACGGTGAGCGGTTCTGGGTAACGCAAATCGGCCAAATGCGGGTTGCGTTGGCGCAGTCGGCGTTGCCAGTCCATCATTGCCTCGGCGGCCAACTTCAATTCGTCTTCCAGCACCTTTCGTTTTGCAGCATCGGCGGGTTGAGTAGCCGTTGCTCTGCGAAGTTGGGTTTCGGCTTGGGAAAAACGTGCCTGAATTTGCCAGCGTTCAGCTTTCAAATCCGCTTCAACTTCATGATCCAACGCCCCAGCGGTTATCGCTCCCAATCTGTCTAACATCGCGCGTGCGCGTGCGCGTTCGCTAACGTGACGGGCTTCGGCGGCGAAGCGTTGGGCCGTGGCGGAATCACCTTTGGTGTTGGCGGCGCGGCCAAGTCGCATCAACACGGCGGCCAGCCGCTGATATGGCTCCAGCTTGTCCTGAAAGAAAAAGGCGCGTTCCTCGCTTGCGGCCAATCTGGCGCGCACACTTTCCATTGTCTCGACGGCCAGCCGGTAAGCCTCCCTTGCCCGCTCAAACTCGCCGCGCAATTCAAAGCTTCGCCCCAATCCGTGGTAAGCGCGCCAGACGTGATGCGGGCTACCACGGTCGAGCGCCAATTGCAGCGCGCGGTTGAACGCTTCTGCGGCGTGCTGCAGATCGCCCGCGCGCAAATACAGATTGCCAAGCCCGTTGGTTGCCCTCATTTCTTGTTCGATGTTTCCGCCCTGTCGGGCCGTCGCGGCGGCTTTGACCAGCGATTCCATGGCTTTGGCGGAATCCCCCGCGTAGGCGTGAATGAATGCCTCAGCTTCATCCACGATCATGCGCGGGTGGCGATTGGGGGCCGTCCGTTCCAGTTCAAGCAAACGATTAAACGATTCGATTGCGCGCGTACTATCGTTCTGCGCAGCAAACATCCCGCCCAAATTGGAGAGAATATCCAGTTTGGAATCCAGATTGGATGCCAGTTCCAGAGCCTGTTCGTAATGCTCGCGCGCCCGCGACAAATCCCCGAGCGCAGCATAAAGACGGGCCAGACCGTTCAGATGGCTGCTGAGATTGGACGGACGATTGTCTCGCCTGGCAATTTCCAGCGCTTGGCGAAGCGCTACCAGTGCTGGCGCATAATTGTCGTGGCGAATGTGTAATCGTCCCAAAAAGCCCAGCACAAACTCCTGCCCGCTGCGATCATCCATGCCTGTCGCGATGTGCAAGGACTCTTCGATGTTTTTGACTGCTTCAGTGTAATTTCCCAGGACGGAAAGGGCCGAACCGACTTGCAGCCGAAAACTGAATCGGTGTTCGTCGTTTAAACTGCTTTCCAGAGGCGGCAGACATTTGGAAAGTGTGGCCAGTGCGTCATGGAAGCGGTCCACGTTGCTGAAGCCCAGCGAACCGTAATAACAGGCGTCGGCCAGTTTGGGATTCAGGGTCAGTGCTCTTTGCATTTGCACCCACGCATCATCGGGACGCCGGATTGAGACCTGATAGTACCCCATTCCCAAATGCGCCGCCGCACTGTTGGGATTGGCGGAAAGTAACGCTTTGATGTAGTTCTCAGCCTCGGCCCCACGCTTCAACGCGCGATAGCCATTGATGAGCGCCAACAACGGAAGAGGGTATTCAGGCAATTCCCGCAAACACTTTTTATAGTTTTCAATGGCGGCGTCGTAATCGCGCTTCTCGGCGTAATACAGCCCCAGGCCGTAATACCCGCGTGGATCGGCTGGCGTCAGCGAGTCAAACAAAGCTTTTGCCTTGTCTATTTGCCCCCATTCCCTGGCCGCCTGCAGGATTCGGTAAAATACTCGCTCGTGTTCTTCCGTGCGTTCAATCAGCCTGCGGGCTGCTGCCAGAGAATCTTCATACTTTCGCGCTGTGATGAGCCGAACCACCTGACGATAATGTTCATCCGTAGAAGCAAGCTCTTGCCCGTAGCCAGCAATGCGACTGGCGGTCAGCAAAAGAAGCAGGGTTGAAATGACTTTTCGTACCGTTGCCATGACAAAACGCGCAGTGATCGTCCGGTGTGAAGATCATCCTTTTCGCCAGAAGAAATTACTGTCTGACGTAGTACACCATTTTAAAACTCACCGCTTGGCCAGCGGCGAATGCGCAAGGGGGTAATGTTATTCCCGCCACCCAACGCGTAATAAGGCGCTGAAATTCACGGCAAAATTTTGGATTGATGAGCAAGCACCCAGGAATTCTCCCACCCTGGAAGATGGAGGGGGCAGAGTTCGATGACTCAGTTACGGTCTCCATTTCTTCCCTGAGACGTGAACAATCACTATCTGTTAATGACTGTGGGCAGGGCATACGGCTTTTATCACAGGGAAGGTCTTTTCCACCCAGAGGTAAGATTAACTCAGCATCCAAAGGCGACCTCAATTCTTCCAATTTGAATTTAACTTTTGCTGGCTCTCGATAACGCGAAAAGCGCGGATCGGTTTGAATTTCGAAGGCAATCAGACTGACTTGCTGTGAGCTAATGTTTTTCACAGTTCGGGTGACTTCCAATTTGCCGTCTTTTTCATTCAGAGAAAAGAAATTGGTGATCAGCAACGCGCTGTCCATGGTGTTCACAACAACGGATTGCGCTGCTGCGCCGGGTTGCACGGACAACTTATCCTTGGTGACGTGGTTTTGAACTGCGTGGACAACTTGCACGTCATTCAGGTCGAATTGCATTTCGCCGATTCGATAAGCGATGGCATAGCCGTCAAACGGTGCGGGGGCGTTCTTGCCGAAAAACGGCTCGCCTTGTGCGTTTTTCAACCCCACCAGATTTCCGTACGGACCGACTTCAATGCCGCCGGGCAACGTCGTCGTGTTTTTTTCGACAGGTGAAACGGGGGCTTCCTTAGCTGGCGCACAAGCCATTGCCAATATTGCACACAAACAAAATGTGCCATACAGCATAATACGTGTCTTCATTTTGACCTCTCGACCGAATATTCTGAGTCTATTTGATTACCTAGTTTTAGAGTCATTGCATAACGCCAAGCTGTTTCAGCAAATCCAACTGATCGAACGTCAGGCTGAAACCTGCAATTTTGCCTTCGGCGACTTGATAAATCGCTACGAACGGCAACACCACGGTTTTGCCGGTGGGGGCGATTCCCATCAAATCACCATTGTGAGTGCCGCGAAACCGCGCGCAGACGACCACCTTGTCAGCTTCGGCAATCATTTCGTCGGCAAAGAGTTCGTATTTCGGAAACGCCGATTCAAAGGCTGCGACATGTCTTTTCAATTCTTCGCTGTCGGTGAATTCGCTGACGACGGCGTCTGTTTTGGCGTTGCCGCTCAGGGCGGTCAAATAACGGACAATCAAGGTTTTGTTTTCGGCAATAGACATTGCGTTTTCCTCTTGAACAAATGATCAGAATCCTTTTGGCTCTTTGATCATAAATTGATTGCTGCTGATGTCCACGCACACCACGAAAGCGGTCTCAGTGCAAGGACAATGGTTTGATGGAAGCAAAACGCCGCCGCCGAGTCCCTTGACCTTCTCTTCGTGCGCAGCCACCGACTCCACCTTAAACGTCGGGAAAATGGCGGCCAGCGGATTTCCTTCGCCTTTCTGGAAGATGTTCACCAGGGGGGCACCATCCCGCATGACACTGATGTAATTGATCCCCGCGAATACGCCATCCAGTACGTTGTCGTTTGGTTGTTTGGTGATGATCAACCGTTTTGCCATCCGGGGTTGGTTACATCGCGCGGATCGAAATGATTTTCCTGTTCGATGATCTTTCCTTCCACGGTCACCGTGAACCGGTCAGCAACGCGCAGGGTGACAGGCGGAGACATCACGTTCAGCGTGATTGTTGCTTCGGCACAGACCGCTGTCAGGGACTCGTTAAAGTAGTAATCCAGGACAACGATTTCCACGCCTTCTAGCGCTGGTTCCAGCGGAATCCACCATTGGGAATATAAGGTATCTTTTCCGGCGAGCGGATGATGGACGCCGCCGGGGGCCAGCGGCGCGCGCAAGGTCGCCTTGTTATCATAGGGGATTGCCGAAAAGTCTTTGCGCAAGAGCGCGTCGAAATATTTGTCGGCGATGTTCCGCAATTGCTCCTTGCGGCCAGCAGCGGCCGTTTCTTCAGATGAGTTCATCGCTTTGACTCCTGTTCGTTCCGACAACCTACTGTTGTGCTCAGACAGCGGCCGCCTGTTCCTTCGGCTCAATTGGGCCGTGCGTGACCTTGGTGACAGCTTCCATGACGTCGAATTGTTTGACGCTGAAACCGCTTAGGGCAGGGTGGCTGGTGACTTGCGCGACCAACGGGCTGACCAGGTAGGCTTGCAACGCCGCGTCATCTTCAAACAGGTAAATGCCGCCTGCTTCGCTGGTGGCTTCGTTCATCAGCCAGATCTTCCACTGGCAGCCCGGCACGGCGGCGAAGGCGTCGGCCATCGGCGAAACTGTTTGCTCGTACACCTCGCGCGGGACATTGAACGTAAAGTTGATCTGTAAAATCCTTGCTGACATGGTGATTTCTCCTATTGGTTGTTATTGAACCTGGGACTTGATCCGCTCCATCAGTGCGCGATCATTCGCTGCGCGTTTGGCGAAAGCTTGCAATGGGGCAACTGTGGTTTTCATCACGCCCCACCACGGAATGCCTTCCAGTAATTGGTCCAACTCGTCGTTGGAGGCGGCTTCAAGGACAAACGTCGCGGTTCTGGTTCCGGCCAGAACCCCGCCAGCGACGACTTTTCCTTCCGTTTGCCAGGCGGCCAGCAGCTCGAAACTGGGAAGTATCGTGTCTTCCACCATCTGTCCGAGTTGCTGTGCTGCGAACAGCGGGCCGGGTTCGACAAATTCCATGGTGACAAGGTATTGCATTTTTGTTTTCCCCCCTGCCGGGACTAAGAACCTGTTCCGGCATCAAGTTCGTGACACTACTTTCGTTCCCATTTTTCCGAGCCGCTTCCTCTGAGCGTGCCTTCTTTTGAATACTGGGTTCGTTCCACCGTCATGACTTTGCCGTCGGCTGAAAATGTGATTTTTCGGCGATTGTGAACGTAGCCGTTACTTCTTTCGCGTTTGATGTCCAGGATAAAACTTTCTCCCTCCCACTGAGCGAGCAGCGTTGCTGGTTGTCCGTCAACCTCCTGCGGATGAGGCTTGCCATCAATCATTCCCTTCAAATCGAGCGTGCGCTCTCCGGCCCCATCCTTAATCCGGTAAATGAGATAAAGGTATGGATCGTTATGAACGATCATCATGGTTTCAGTTCCGGGATTTCCATACCCGCCAAGCGCCACGCGCGTCCACGTGCCAGAGATATCCAGCTTCTTGGTTTGGGCAACGGCGACAACGGCGAACGCCGCCATCAGGACAGCCAGGACTGCAAAGATGATTTTTCGATTCATGGAATTCTCCTCTGCTACTGTATTGCTGGTTGTCAGGTTCAATGTTTTTTACAAGATAGGTTTGAAATCTGGTTGCTGTTGACTGAAGGCACCGCCGCCATTTTTGACTGGCTTGCGAGGTCTGTCACCACCTACGTAGGTAGTAATTTATGGAGAGGTGACGCCGCGTACGTTTCCGGGCCTGGCAAGAAAACACTGATGAGGCTGACAGCCGCAACGGCAAAAAGGGAAATTGTCACAGGGCGAAGCATGGCGGATTTACCTCGCTGGATTACAAATTGTTTGACAACTTTGGCGCGATCGGGAAACGGTCAACAACTGCTAACGCTGAGAAAAGGAAATTTGGTTGACCGCTGATATTCACACGGATAATGGCACGGCCCGCATTGTAGAAGAGCAGGCCAGTGAACGCCAAGCCGTTTACGGGAGAGTGGAAAAAAGCTTGAGGCCGTTTTCTGGCAAGTCGCTCGGCACGGCAACGCATTCCGAGTAGCTATCTTGTGGCTATCTTGACGATTTGTGAGGCGCACACGTAAACTCGCGATTTGAATACAAGCAATCCTACACAACTTCGTCAACACGGTGTTCGCGCTTTGGGTTCAGGCGCGCCTGCGCATCGTGTCCAACTTCTACAGGTCAGGTAAAAACGCAAATGGCACACAATTTATTCAATACGCTGCAAACGTTTGATCTCGGAAATGGAATGCAAGGGCAGTTCTATTCGCTGCCCGAATTGGAAAAGCAGGGCGTTGGCCCCATCTCGAAATTGCCGGTCAGCATTCGCATTGTGCTGGAATCGGTCTTGCGCAATTTTGACGGCAAAAAGGTGAAAGAAGACGACGTACGCGCATTGGCCAATTGGGGCGCAAACGCCGAACGCACGGCGGAAATTCCCTTCGTCGTGGCGCGCATCGTGTTGCAGGATTTCACGGGCGTCCCGCTGCTGGTGGATTTGGCGGCGATGCGTTCGACGGTGGACAAGCTGGGCAAGAATCCCAAGATGATCGAACCGCTGGTGCCGGTGGATCTGGTGGTTGACCATTCCGTGCAGGTTGACGTGGCCGGCACCGACGATTCGTTGCAGAAAAACATGGAAATTGAATTTGAGCGCAATCGCGCGCGCTATCAGTTTCTGAAATGGGGCATGCAGGCGTTTGACACTTTCAAAGTCGTGCCGCCGGGCATCGGCATCGTGCATCAGGTCAACCTGGAATATTTGGCCAAAGGCGTGCTCGACAAAGACGGCGTTTACTATCCTGACACGCTGGTCGGCACCGATTCGCACACGACGATGATCAACGGCCTGGGCGTGGTGGCCTGGGGCGTCGGCGGCATCGAAGCCGAAGCCGGGATGTTGGGACAGCCGGTTTACTTCCTGACGCCGGACGTAGTGGGCGTGCATCTGAGCGGTTCGTTGAAAGAAGGCGTGACCGCGACTGATCTGGTGCTGCACATCACCGAGATGTTGCGCAAAGCCAAGGTCGTCGGCAAATTCGTCGAATACTTTGGCGAAGGCGCAAGTTCGTTGTCGCTGACCGATCGCGCGACGATTGCCAACATGGCGCCGGAATACGGCGCGACGATGGGCTTTTTCGGCGTGGATGAAGAAACCTGCAACTATCTGAAAGGCACTGGCCGCACCGATGCGCAGGTGGATGCCTTCCGCAATTACTTCAAGGCGCAAAACCTGTTTGGCATTCCGCGCGCAGGCGAAATCAACTACAGCCAGGTGTTGGAATTGAATTTGGCCGACATCACGCCGAACGTGGCCGGGCCCAAACGCCCGCAAGACCGCATCGAACTGGCGGCGCTGAAAGACAAATTCACCGAACTGTTCCAGAAACCGGTAGCGGAAAATGGCTATGGCAAAGCGCCGGAAGATTTGGGCCGCCGGTTTGGCACAATGATTCCCGCGCAGCGCAACAGTCTGGTGCAATTGCAACGCGAAGCCGCTGCTGCGCAAGTAGCCGCTGATCTGGGACACGGTGACGTGTTGATTGCGGCGATTACTTCTTGCACCAACACGTCGAACCCGAGCGTGATGCTGGCTGCCGGGTTGCTGGCCAAAAAAGCGGTCGAAAAAGGATTGCGCGTTAAACCGACAGTGAAAACTTCGTTGGGGCCGGGGTCGCGTGTCGTGTCGGATTATCTGGCCAAAACCGGATTGCAGCCGTATCTGGATCAGTTGGGCTTCAACATTGTTGGGTATGGTTGCACGACCTGCATCGGCAATTCGGGACCGCTCGACCCGAAGATCGAAGAAGTCATCGTCAAAAACGATTTGATTGCGGCCAGTGTGTTGTCAGGCAATCGCAACTTTGAAGCGCGCGTCCACCAAAACATCAAAGCCAACTTTTTGATGAGCCCGCCGTTGGTTGTGGCGTTCGCCTTGGCCGGACGCGTGGACGTCAACCTGGCATCCGAACCGATTGGCAAAGGCAGCGAAGGGCAGGATGTCTATTTGCGCGAAATCTGGCCGAGCGCGCAGGAAGTGCGCGACGTGCTGAGCGCGGCGCTTGATCCTGAAACTTTCCGGCGGTTGTATTCAGACTTCACGTCGGAAAACCCGCTGTGGAACGAAATTCCCGCCAGTGTGGGCGACGTTTACGAATGGGACGAAACTTCCACCTACATTCAACAGCCGCCGTTTTTTGAAAACTTCGGCATGGAAGCGGGGACGATTGCCAACATCACCGGCGCACGTCCGCTCGGCATTTTTGGCGATTCGGTGACGACGGATCACATCAGCCCGGCAGGTTCGATCAAGGCGAGTTCGCCTGCGGGCAAATACCTGATTGAAAACGGCGTCGAAGTCGCGGATTTCAACAGCTACGGTTCGCGGCGCGGCAATGATCGCGTGATGACGCGCGGCACGTTTGCCAATGTGCGCATCAAAAACCTGATGGTGCCCGGCGTTGAAGGCGGCGTAACCATTTACCGCGACGCGTTTTTGCCTGAAGGCGAACAGCTCAGCATTTATGATGCAGCCGTGCGTTATCAATCCGCCGGAACGCCGCTGGTGGTTGTTGCCGGGCAGGAATACGGCACGGGCAGTTCGCGCGATTGGGCAGCCAAAGGCACGCGCTTGCTGGGCGTGAAAGCCGTCATCGCGCAAAGTTTCGAACGCATTCACCGCAGCAATCTGGTTGGTATGGGCGTGTTGCCGTTGCAATTCAAAGAAGGCACCAACGCCCAGACATTGAAACTGGATGGCACGGAAACTTTTGACATTCTGGGTTTGGATGGCGAAGTCAAACCGCGCCAGGACGTCAAACTGGTCATTCATCGCGCCAGCGGCAGCCAGGAAGAAGTTCCGGTGCAATTGCGCATTGATACGGCCATCGAGATTGACTATTACCAACACGGCGGCATTTTGCCTTATGTGTTGCGGCAGTTGATTTCGCAAGGCTAACGCTGAGCACATACATAAAACGAAAAGGCGACAGAACTGGGATGTTCTGCCGCCTTTTCGTTTTTCAGCGGTTTGGTCGCGCGTGAGTTTGTGCGGGACAGGATTGCCCCTTGGGGGTTTACGAAACGCAATGCGCAGAGTAAAGTTTGCAACGTTCCCAACAATCCCATGAGAGTTCCAACATTCCAACACGTTTGGCGAACGGTCAACTGGCGGGCGCTGGCTGCGTTAGCGTTGCTGCTGCTTAGTTGGTCTGCGTCGCCGGTTTCGCTGCTGGCCAGCGAACCGGATTATTGCGCGATGGAATGTTGCGTGGCCGACGGGCATTGTTGCTGTGCGTCGCGCAAGCTCTATGTTGCGGGCGAAGAGCGCGATGAACATCCCACCTGGCAAACGGCGCGACTTGAAGCGCCGTGTCCTTGTCCCGCCACCCCGGCTAGTACGGCAAGCTTCATCTCGCGGCAAGTCGTTTCTGCGGTGACCTTGCTGGCAACGACGTCGTCAGCCCCTATCCTGATCTTACGCGACCAAGGCAGTCTTTATCGTTCGTTTCGCGCGTCTCCTGATTCTTCTCGGGCCCCTCCTGTCGTTCGTTCCTAAATCTCAAACACAACTTGCAAGTGCTGTGAGCGTTGTTTGCCCACGTTTGGCGTGGACACATCTGCCCATCAGCGCTTGCCCGCATTCGTGATGACAGCGCGCCCTGGCGGCGTTTGTGTCGTGACGGTGATTTTTCCTGTTTGCTGAAACGAGCGTGAATGTCGGCAACGTATCGGCACGCTGCGCTTGGCCAACACAGACAGGCAATGTTTGCTATTTGAACGAAGCGTTAGTTATTGAACGAGAGGACACGCAATGAATACAGCATGGAGTTTTTTGGGTGCCGCACGCACGCATCGCATGGTCGTGCTGGCCATCATTCTGGCTGTCTTGGGAGCCCGGGCAACGGTCTACGCACAGCAATCGGTAGCGTCAGCGACGCTCAGCGGTCGCGTCGAAGACGCCAACGGCGCTCTGGTCAGCGGCGCGAATGTGACGGTGACAAACCTGCAGCAAAACGTCAGTCAAACGACAACTAGTGATAATCAAGGCCGCTTTCGCTTTTTGTATCTGCCGATTGGCAATTATCAAATAAAAGTTGAGCGCTCGGGCTTTGCCATCGTTACACGAGAACTGACGTTGACGTTGGGACAGGCGCTAGACTTGCCATTGAGATTGACCGTGGCGGGCGTCGCGGAAAAGGTCAGCGTCAGCTCTGACGCGCCGTTGTTAGAAACTGTACGCACACAATTGGCCGAAACCGTGTTGCCACAGGAAATTGAAAACCTGCCGCTCAACGGGCGCAATTATCTTGACCTAGCGGCGCTGACGCCGGGCGTGACGCGCGCCAATCCGGTGGCCAATCAACGTTTCGCGGAAACTTCCGCCGTGCCAGGCACGCAGATTTCCGTGGCCGGGCAGCGCAATATCAACAACGGATTTGTGCTGGACGGGCTGTCAGCCAATGACGACGCGGCGGATTTGCCCGGCACGTTTTTCAGCCAGGAAGTGATTCGCGAATTTCAGGTCATCAGTTCCGGCGGCATTGCCGAATTTGGGCGGGCTTCGGCGGGCATCGTCAACGTGGCCACGCAATCCGGCACGAACGATTGGCGCGGACGCGCGTATGGATTTTTGCGCAATCAAAAACTGGATGCGCGCAACCCGCTGGCGCCGAGCAAAGACCCTTTGACGCAAGGGCAATACGGCATCAGTCTGGGCGGGCCGCTCAAACACGACCGCACGTTTTTGTTTTCCAACTTTGAACAGACGCGGCTGAACAATTCCGTGGTTGTGACGATCGCGCCCGCGAACGTGACGGCGATCAATTCGGTGCTCGATCAGATTCGTTACACAGGGCCGCGCATCAGCACGGGGATCACGCCGACCGGCTATGATTCGACGAATTTCTTTTTGCGCGGCGACCATCGGCTGAACGCCGCCAATCTGCTGACAGCGCGTTACAGCTTTTATGACATTGAGAGTTTGAACGCGCGCGGCGTCGGCGGATTGAGCGCCGCCAGCCGGGGCACCGCGCTGGAAAACCGCGATCAAAGCTTTGCCGTCAGCGAAGTCGCGACGCTGTCTGCCATGGCTGCCAACGAAGCGCGGTTCCAATTCACACGCAGCCGGTTGGCCGCGCCAGCCAATGATTTAGTCGGACCGGCGATCACGGTTTCAGGCGTGGCGAATCTGGGAACTTCGACGTCTTCGCCGACAGGTCGCGATCTGGACCTGATCGAATTGGTAGACAACGTCACGACATTGCGCGGCGCACATTCGCTGAAATTTGGCGCGGACTTTTTGTACAACCGCGTCAACATCACCTTTCCCGGCGCATTGCAGGGCGTGTACACCTTTTCTTCGCTGGCCAATTTGCAGGCCGGGCGCTACGTCACTTTTCAACAGGCTTTTGGTGAACCGTCGCTGTTTCAATCCAATCCGAATCTGGGCTTTTTCGCGCAGGATGAATGGAAGGCGCGCCGCGATCTGACGATCAATTTCGGTCTGCGATACGACGTGCAATGGCTGCCGACGCCGATCAAAGCCGATACCAACAACTTCGCGCCGCGTCTGGGTTTGGCCTATGCGCCGGGCAGCGGCAAAACCGTCGTGCGCGCCAGCTATGGCATTTATTACGACCGCATCCCGCTGCGCGCCACGTCAAACGCCTTGCAACGCGACGGCACGAAATACAAAGTCGCGCAGTTCTCCTTTGGGCAAACTGGCGCGCCGGTGTTTCCCAACGTTGCGGCGGCTTTCCCGACGGGCTTTTTGCCGGCCATCACCACGATTGACACGGACATTGACGCCGCCTACACGCAACAGGCCAGTTTGCAGATTGAACGCGAATTGACGGCGCGCACTTCGCTGTCGGTTGGTTATCTGCACACGCGCGGATTGCATTTGATTCTGTCGCGCAACGTCAACGTGCCGACGCTGACCGCCGCCGAAGCCACTGCGCGAGGCGTTGCCAATCTGGGCCGTCCGAATCCGAATTTCGCCAACATCTCGCGCTACGAAAGTTCCGGCGATTCCTATTACAACGGGTTGACGGTGTCGCTGAACCGGCGCTTTTCGCGCTGGCTGGGCGGGCGTTTGTCTTACACCTTCTCGAAGGCGCTGGACAACACGGGCAACGCCTTCTTTTTCACGCCGCAGAACAATTTCAATTTGCGCGATGATCGCGGACGCAGCGACAACGACCAGCGGCATTTGCTGGCTGTGAGCGGCAGTCTGGCTGTGCCGAAAACCGGCGATGCGGCGTGGCGGCGCGCGGCAGAAGGTTTTCAGATGAGCTGGATTTTCCGTTACGGCTCGGCCTTGCCGTTCAACATCGTGACCGGCGCGGATCGTAACAACGACACGAACGTCAATGATCGTCCGCTAGGCGTGGCACGCAACGCTGGCAAAGGGTTTGATTTCGCCTCGTTCGATTTGCGGTTGAGCCGTCGCATTCGCTTCACCGAGCGATACGGGCTGGAAGTCATCGCCGAAGGCTTCAACCTGTTCAATCGCGCAAACTATCAATTGCCGAATGCAACTTTCGGAACCGGCACTACGCCGAACGCGACGTTTGGCCGACCGACGGCAGCCGCAGACCCGCGCCAGATTCAGTTTGGTTTGCGGCTTTCATTTTGATCCTGCGTTCGTCATCCCGTCTTCCGCCTGAAAACGGGATGACGAAGGATTTTCAGAAGGAGACATTTTTATGCGGCGAATTTTTATGCTTGGCCTGTTGTTAGTGTGCGGCGTTTCTGCTTTTGGCCAGACGCATCAACACGGCACGGTGACGAACGGCGACGGGCAATTCAATCCGTTTATTGTGGCGGACAAACGCGCCGGGTTTTATCTGGTGTTCATCGAACGCATTAACAATGTCAGCAACGTAATGTTGCGGCATTCGGCGGACGGCAAGACTTTTTCCAAACCGGTGCGCGTCAATGACCGCGAAGGCGATGCCACTGTGCGAAACGAAAACCCGCCGAAAATCGCTGTTGCGCCAAATGGTGACGTGTATGTGTGTTGGGCGAATGAACGCGGACGTTGGAAAGGCAACATTCGCTTTGCGCGTTCGGTCAATGGCGGCAAAAGTTTTTCACCGGCCATTACGCTCAATTCCGATGGCGACGCCGAACCTGTCGGACACGCCTTTCAATCCTTGGCGGTGGACGCCAAAGGCAAGGTGCATGTCGCCTGGATTGACGAACGCAACAAGCGCAAGGAAGACCGTGGCGCGGAAATCTGGCTGGCGATTTCAGAAGATGGCGGCAAGAGCTTTTCTGCTGACCGACGGATTCTGGCGGATGTTTGCGAATGTTGCCGCACAAATTTGCAAGTAGATGCGACAGGCAGCCTGTACCTCAGTTATCGCACCGTGCCGCGCTCCGGGCCGATGTATCGCGACATCATTCTTGCGCGTTCGCTGGATGGCGGCAGAACATTCACCAACACCATTGCCAGCGAAGACAAATGGGAAATTGCGGGCTGTCCGGTGGCCGGGCCGAGTTTCAGTTTTGATGCGACAGGCAATCTGACAACGATTTGGTTTCTGGGCGATGGCGCGCGTCCGGGGCTGTATTACGCCACTTCGACAAACAAGGGCGAAAGCTTTGCCCCACGGCAATCGCTCAATCCGCAACAGAAACTTGGCAAACACACGCACACTGTCAGTTTGCCGAACGGCAACATACTGGTTGCCTGGGACGAAGCGACAGACAAGACCGCCAGCTTTTGGGGCGTACTCGATCCGCGGAAAGGATTGTTACACCGAAGCCCTGCGCAAGATGGCGTTGCGTATCCCGTGATTGCTGCCAATGGGCAAACGGCTGTGATTGCTGGCATGCGGCTGGCCAAACGCGAAATCGTGTTGCTGACTGAAAACTGGAAGTCCATCAGTAACAGCCCGACGGCACAGCGATAAGCGCTTTCCCAGAGCCGAGAAACGCAAATGACACCGACCCGCAACACAAAACAATCTGTTTGGCACGCAGCCTTGGCGCTGTGTGTGTTGCTGTTTGGTGTGTTGGCGGAACCGTCCCGGTTAATGATGCTGCCGCCTGACACTTGCGGAATGGCGTGTTGTGAAGCCAGCGGCGTCTGTTACTGTCGGATGGCAGAGAGCGCCGACCACGACGACATGGCAGAGGCGGGCGATGCCAAGGACGCGGCTTCCGTCAACAGCGGTGTTGTCAACATTGGGCCATCCTGCCTGCTGCGCTGTGGGCAAATTCCCGCAGGATTTCGAAAACACTCTTTTGCCAACGTAAACCCGCCATCGTTGGACGTTGCTCTTGACGGGGCGGGGCAACTGTTCATCTATTCCCCACATTTTGTACGCAGCGCTTTGCTTGCTGACGCGCATTCTCCTCGCGCCCCGCCAAGGACCTCTTTCGCCTAACGCTACCTTCAGATAACAACTGTTCAGGCGCAATTGTTTGTTCAGAGCACGCAGACTTGCTGATCTCTCGGCGGGTCTGTAAGCCTGGCCATATCTGTGTCTGTTCACTCATTTAAGGAAAAACGATGCGACGCAGAGATTTCAGTAAGCTGACAACTCATACTGCGCTGGCAGCTTTGCTTTCCGCGCAAAGCAATGCACAGCGAACCGCCCGGGAAAAAGAGCACGCAGAAGTGATGACGCAAACCGAGAATCTAATGGGCGGTGCGAAATTGAAAATCGCCATGCTCGCCTATCCCGGCATGTTTTTGCAGGACCTGGTTGGCCCGCTGACGATGTTTGAAGCTCTGATGAATCGGGACATTCACTTGGTCTGGAAAACCAAAGACTCGGTGAAGGCGGGCAGTATGGTCACCATCACACCGACTACCACACTGAAAGAATGTCCAAATGATTTAGACGTGCTGTTCGTGCCGGGCGGATTGCCGGGCACGCAACAGATGATGGACGACGATGACGTGCTGAACTTCCTGGCCGAAAAAGGCAAGACCGCGAAATACGTGACCAGCGTTTGCACGGGCGCGCTGATTCTAGGCGCTGCCGGATTGCTGAAAGGCTACAAGGCGACTTCGTACTGGAACACGCTGGAAACGCTGAAAGTTTTCGGCGCAATTCCCACCGAAGACCGCGTGGTCATTGACCGCAATCGCATGACGGGCGGCGGCGTGGCTGACAAACAGTGGTCTGGATTCCGCCGACCAAGCAGCATTGGCAGTAGGTGACGGCTGAATCCAGAACCTTCCAACAACTCATTTTGTATGAGCGGCATTCAACATCGGATAAAACTGGGTAAAGACACGATCCGTGGCGGCTTTTTGCTGGTGGCACGACAGGCAGGCGCTGTCGGGAAAAGGTTTGGCTTTTGCCAGCGGTCTGCCTTCCCTATCAGTGAAACCGAAATACGCCCAGCCGCCGGGAAAGCGTTTGCTGTCTTTGACCGAGGCTTCGAGCGCGATGAATTTGCTGGCAAACGAACCTTGCAACCCGGCTTCGTTTTTCCGGGCGGCTTCGGCGATTTCCAAAACCATCACAGTTCCTTCGGGAAACTTGCCGGTCTTGATGAATTCCCGATACGACGAAGGATTGATGTAAACGTGTTTGATGTCTTCGTCAGCGTTGGCGCTGGCGGGCGCAGGATTCGGCATGTAGTTCAGACCGGTCGAGCTGCCGACGAAAACCCATTCCCGATAGCCTTCCGGTCTGAGCAGCGTGTCCTTGTCTTCGAAGATAGCGGCAGGCGTTTCCGTTTTAGCAGATTGAACCTGCTTCGATTGGGCGGATGCTTCGGGCGCAGGCGCAGAGAGGGAAAAAAACAAGCCAGTCAGGATGAGAGCTGCGAGCGCAAACATTTTGGCGATTTTGGTTGTGCTATTCATGACGAGTTCTCCTTGTTGATGAATGTAAGTTCGAGCGGGAACGATTCCCGTCACGATGACGGTAGTGAATCGGCGCGGGAGAGTCTTGAACAAACACAGACTTTTGGGAGCAAACACACAGCTTCGAGCTGTGAAAGGAACGAGCGATGAGCAATCAACCCAACCAACATCTTCAGTCCGGCGAATTTTACGGCAGCGTCGTGCGACGGCAACGGCTGGACGGAATCGTGCTGTCGGAATTGAAACACAGCCAGCCGCGCGCTTTGCCCGCGCACTCACACGAGTTCGGCTACTTTTCGTTTTTTCTCAAAGGCGACTACGAGGAATGGTACGGCAGACAAACTGTGACTCATAAACCGCTGACGCTGATGTGGCATCCGGGATCGCTGCAACATCAGGACGCGGTTGGTCGGCGCGGTTGTCACTTTTTCAATGTCGAAGTGTCGCCAGCGCGACTTGAATCGCTGCGGGAATATTCGGCCGTTGTTTCCAGCCCCTTTGTATTTCCGGGCACAGAAGCAGGCTGGTTGATGATGCGGCTTCATCACGAATTCAATACCGCGGAAGAAGGTTATGAATTGGCGTTGGAAGGTTTGTTACTGGAATTGCTGGCGGCGCTAGTGCGTCGTCCGGCGCAAAATGAGCGACAAAAACCGCTCTGGTTGCGGCAAGTAGAAAATCGCTTACGCGACGAATTCACCGAAAAACACTCGATGACCGGACTGGCGGCTGAAGCTGGCGTTCACCCCACGCATCTGGCGTCTGTCTTTCGCCGCTTTCACCGCACCACAATCGGCGAATTCGTGCAGCAGCTTCGCATCGAAGCCGCTGGCAAAATGTTGCGGCAACCGGAGACTTCGTTGTCAGAACTTGCCCTGCAACTTGGCTTTGCCGATCAAAGCCACTTTTCGCGCATCTTTCGCCGCTGGACAGGAATGACGCCCAAAGCCTGGCGTGCGTTAACCGCCAATCGAGGAACAAGCAATGAATAACAACTCTAAAGAGGGAGCCTGTATGCATGGCCAAAGTCGGGCGCGGAAAGTCGTTTGCGTGTTGGCAACATTGACGCTGGCGGCATTTTGTCTGGATGTCATTGGCGCAAATGGATTGTGGTCGCCACAGCGTCGGCGCGAACAGCGTTATCAATAGCCGGACAAGGTGTTGACCAAAGTGGTCAGCGGCGTGCGCGTCGAGATGCTTTCGTTTGAGAGCCTGCCACTGTTTAGCGGCCAAAAAAACACGCTCAAATTTCATTTGGCGGACGCCGAAACCAGCCAGCCCATGCGCGACCTGATTCCGTATCTGGGCGCGTGGGGGCACATGCTGATTCTCCGCGAAGATCAAACCGATGTCGTGCATTTGCACCCGGAAGAGCAAATTGATTTCGAAGACGATCCCGCCGCACAACGCGGCGGGCCATCGCTTTCGTTTGATGCGCTGTTTCCCGCGCCCGGCAATTACCGCATCTGGACGCAGTTTTTGCGCGGACGCCAACTCTATACTGTTTCATTCGATGTGCATGTCGAATGCGTGCATTAACCGGTCAACTTACAACCTGTATTACAGAGGAAAACATGAATCATAAAGTCATCAAAGCAAGCATCGCCCTGACGCTGACGGCCGTTATGCTGTTGGGTTCAACCAACACTCAAGCGTATCCGCCATTCGTCAAACAATCTGCCAGATTCGGCGCGAAAGATTGCACGTTCTGCCACACCAAACCGGAAGGCGGCGAAGGCTGGAACAAGCGCGGCCAGTGGTTGATGGCCGAAAAAGACAAACGCAAAGCGGATGCGGTGGACGTGGCATGGTTGAGCGAGTTCGGCGACAAGGCGACAGACGCTTCTGCTGCAACGGTGCAGGCCAATGACAAATGGGCGGAACTGGACGCTTATCACAACGTCATGTCGCAAACCTTTCATCCGGCGGAAGACGGCAAGCTGGAACCGATTCGCAAACGCGCAGGCGAACTAGCCGACAAAGCCAAACAATGGCTGGAGTCCAAACCGCCCAAAGTTTACGAATCGGCAGACATCAAGGCGTTGCTCGTCAAGCTCAACGCGGAATCCAAAGCTCTGGCTGACGCCATTGCCAACGGCGCAAAGGATGAGCAGCTCAAAAAAGACCTGACCGCCCTGCACGACCGCTTTCACGAAATCATCGGCGCCTGCCGCGAGGAAAAGAAAAAACACCAGTAACCCCCAAGGAGAACATTTATAAACACCCGAAGCTTCAAATTGATCGCGCTGGCGTTGTTAATGAACGGTCTGATTGTGTTCGGCCAGTTGTCAGACGCATAAGCGCACGACGGTCACAAAAAAGGTCACGCGCCGGCAACGGCCAAACGCGGCGAAGCGCTGTTTTTCAGCGAACGGCTG
>JAEUQO010000434.1 GCA_016789605.1 Acidobacteriota bacterium | reverse complement strand
ACGCTCAACAAACACGGCGCACCGTCCGCCATCCCACCGCGCAAAGGCGCGAAGATCTGGCAGCACGCAAACACAAAAGCCGAGCGCCATATGCGTGACGAGAATTTACGGCGCATCCGAAAAGTCGGGCGCAAGCAGTGGCAGCGCGAGAGCAACTATCATCGCCGGAGCTTAGCGGAGACTCAGGTCTTCCGCTTCAAGACGATCTTCGGTGATCGGTTGCAAACTCGCCAGATTGATAATCAATTCAAAGAACTGTTACTCAAGAGTGCAATCCTGAATCGAATGACGCACCTTGGAATGCCCGATAGTGTCAAGGTTACGGGATAACAAGTTGCTCAAAGCAAAGGCTCAATATTCGTGCAACAAAGCCTTTGATAAGTATCAAGTTCGTCCTCAGCCATTTTTCAGTTCCTGCCATAAATTTTCGAGTGAAGCCGTGATGTTTCGCGTTTTGCGGACATCTACGGGTGAAGGTCGGAATACGCAACCGTTTAGAAGCCAATAGCTCCTCTTGAGGCGCGGGACAATGCCGCGTTCAGAGGGAGTGGTTTGTCTAAACAACAGAGTTCTTCACCCTACAGACCCCATTTCGGAGGAACACATGAAAAGCCAATCCAGATTCTCAGTCATCTTCGCGTTGCGCCGCTCCTGGGCACAACGGCGCGTCTTACTCCTGTCGGCTTGCGCAGTGATCTTGGCGACGGCATGCGCCTGGCACGCGGCGGCACGATTCAGCGCGTCGGCGAAATCAAATGGGATGACGCTGCGGCCCCCAGCAGCTCCAACGGCAGCTATGCCCCCCGCCCCCTTGCCACAGGTTTCATTGAACGTTCCGCAAATGGAGTTTCCGTCTCAAGCGCTGATCGGCGAAGTGTTTTGTTACACCGCGCGCTTCGACAATATGGTGGGTGGTGGCGTTGGGTATGGGCCTTACGTGGAGATCATTCTGCCGCCAGGACTGACAATTGATAAAGCGGGCTTGGGCGGAGTGTGCGACACGGGGGATTGTGACGAGAACGACTTTTATCAGCTTCCCGTGATAACAGGGCCCAGCGTCGGACCTCCTCCTCCCGTGGGGTACACGGTTTACCTTATCAAAGCGCCTATCGGTTCGCTCTATAGCACCGAACCGTTTATTGACCTGAAAATTTGTATCAAGGTTGATGAGAACATTGCGCTCGGCGTGCCTTTAACGGTTTGCCATACACCGGTGTTTGAATTCGGAGGCAATCCCCTGGGCGGCATTCCGATCAGCGGCACGCCGCTCTGCCCGACGGTGACGCCGACGGTCGTCATCCTGAACAAACGCGCGCAAAATTACACCAGCAATAAACTGCCGCCTTCGCCCACGGTGGAAGTGCCGACCGGCCAGTGCAACACAATCGCCTACGAACTGGTGGCCAACATCGCCGACACCAAAATGCTGACGACGATTCATATCGCGGATCAATTGCCGGCGGGCATGACACTGGTCAACAACTCCGTGACCATTCTGAATTCGACGGGCGGTAATACAAACTGCACCAATTACGGCAGCAATTTCGTCTGCGCTGACATTCCTACCGAAACAGGCTCGCCCGGTATGGAACCCTACGACAAGGAAGACATCATCATTCGATATGAAGCCTTCGTGAATAACACGGTCTTGAGCCCGAACAGTTGCGCTTCCACTACGCTTACCAACACAGCTACGCTTGATGCGCAATACAATTCGCAGTCAATTCCTCAACAGACCGCCGACCTCTTGATCGAAGTCGAGCATGTGACATTGCAAAAATCCGCTTCGGGGCCAACCGCCAATGATCCGTTGCACGTCATGCCCGGCGACCTGGTGAATTACAGCCTGAAGTTTCAAGTGTCGGAAAATATCACCGCTAACAATGTGGTCATCACGGATACCATCCCCGATGGTATTGATGTTCCCAGCGGTAGTACCTTCTTCGCCACGTTACAGTGCGCCGGATCACCGACGACATTCGTTCCAATCACCAATCCTTCGGCGGCTGCAGATGGAACAAAAACGCTGACCATCAATCTGGGCACTCTGACCCCGTGCCGGAATTGCACGCTGACTTTTTCGGGTACGGTTCAGGAAACTTACCGCGCGTCGCCTGCCGGGCGAAAAGTGCTGGCTTCCGATTCGCTCATTCCGGTTTGCGACCCACTGAATCCTTCGGCGCTCAAATGCACAAAGATTTCTTATAACCTCCCCGGCGTCTTGGCGACTTGCACTGACGACACAGCCGGAGGCGTTATTGTCAAATCGAACTCAATCGGCAAAGAACTGGTGGGGCCGGTTCCACCCGATGGGTTCAAACCAGGCGATCAGGTGACGTTCAAGCTGAAGATGTGCGTGAATTCGGGCGACACCAAAAGCGTCGAGTTCACGGATTACCTGCCGTCTCCGGTCTTCAAGGTCGCCAGCGTGAGCGATATAACTCCAGTGATGATCACCCAAACATCAGGGCCGCCGGTTTCTCTTTCGGTTACGCCAACGGTTTCTGCCAGCGACAATTCGGTCAAATTCGTGGTCAGCCCCACGCTGATAACAAACGACAATCCTTCGGCAACGATCTGCTTTGAGGTGAAGTTTTCGGTCTATGTCACCTACGAACCGTTTGCCGATGATTTGTTTTTGACCAATCTGATTACCAGCAAAAACGTGAAGACGAATGGCGAAGAGGAAGGCCATTTGACCGGCGTTATCGTTCACGTCCGCGCACCGAAGCTGAAAGTAACCAAAGGCGTGTTCGACACGGACAATTCTTTCGCGGACAACCTGAGCCAATTGCCCGGCCCGCAACCGTATAACAAAGACGCTCAGGGTGTGGACGCGAACGATAAGGTGACGTACTACGTTACAGTCGAAAACGAAGGGGGTGCGCCCGCTGTCGGCGTCAATGTGACGGACACGCTCCCGCCCGGGTTAATGATCGTATCTTACCCGATGGCCGTCGGCGGCAGTCCAACGCCCGGCATCACCTGCAAGCTCAGTGGCAATCCCACTCCGTGTCCGGCGGTCGGCAGCACGATTCCGCCCGATCTGACAGTGGACGCTTTTTACGGTGGCAATTCATTGCCCGCCGGACAAAGCTGGATTTTCAAGATCGAGGTAATGCTTCCGACAAACGTTGTGCCTTGCCAGAATTTCGTCAATTCGGCTTCGGCGACATGGAGTTCGGCTTATTTTCCTGATATTCCCCCGGGAGCTTATTCGACGCCCTTCCCCTCAACGCCGCCTGATTCGGCGACGATCACGACGGCGTACCCGACAATCACCAAAACCATCGTCAGCACCAGCCAGGCGCATACGACAGGCACAGATGTTGCCATTGGCGAAAAGGTCAAATACCTGGTGCATATTCGCGTGCCGGAAGGAACATTCACCACCGTGAAAATTGAAGACGTGCTGGATTCCGGCTTGGCGGTGGCGGACTCATCAGTTACTGCCGTTGCTGCTTCTTCAAATATCAGCGGCACCCCGCCAATCATCTCTGGCGGCTCATTGAATGGCGTAATCTCAAACAGCGGCGGCAAAATCACTTTCAATCTGGGAACGGTCAACAACTCCAACACTATTAACGGTGACGAAGAATACATCGAATTTATGTACGAAGCCGTCGTGCTCAACGTCACCGGCAACGTGCAAGGGACGATGTTGAATAATACGGTCACTTGGACTTCTGACCAGTGCAATCCGCCCGGCGTGTCAGCTGTCGAACCGGTCAAGGTGGTCGAGCCGAAGTTGCAAATCACCAAGACAGCGGTCAATGCCGCCGGACAACCGATCACCAGCGCCGATGCAGGCGATGAAATTTTCTGGATGATTACGGTAACCAATCAAAGCCCCAGCACGGCGGGCGCGTTTTCGGTACTCCTGACGGATTCGTTCACCAATGGCTACGTCGCCAATTCGCTGATGGTGATGGGCGGCAATAACAACCCAACCAGCATCAACGGAGCTAGCGGCGTTTTAATGACGGTGAACTGGAATGAGTTCCCGCTCAACGCCACCAGCGTGCTCAAATTCAGAGCCATACTGACCAGCGCCTTCTCCTGCTCTCCAATTACGAACCAGGCGAATGTGTCGTGGGCCAGCATTCCACCGACAACGCCACAACCGATTTCGCCGCACAACTCAAACTCCTGCCGGCGCACGGGGCCGCCGCTCACCGGTTGCGGCCAGTTGAACAACTACATTACCGCCGGGACAGGATTGGTTCCCGTGCCGTCGCCGACGCTGGCGAAAACAGTCAAGAGCACTTCAGAGCCTCAAACCACCGGCAACAATGTGACCATCGGCGAGGACATCATCTACGAGTTGAAAGTCAGCTTGCACGAAGGCACGACCTCCTCGCTGACTTTGACGGATGCCTTGCCCGCCGGATTGTCGGCGGTCTCAGCGACTGTCGTCACCACGAATGGCATTAGCGGCCTGCCTGCATCGTTTGCTGTCACGACGGCTTGCACGGCGACGACGCAAACTTTCAATTTTCCAAACCCGTTGACTGTCCCCGCCGATAACATAACCACCAACAATTTCTTCACCGTGGATTTGAAGGTCAAGGTCTGCGACGGGGCGAGCGGCACGCTGAACAACACCGCCACGCTGGCGGTCACCAACTGCCCGTCGGTTGAATCGTCCGTGCCGGTTGTCGTGGTCAAACCGAATCTGGACATCAAGAAACAATTCTCTGCCAGCGTGGCTGCGCCGAATTCAACGGTGCAGATCACCATCACCGTCACCAACAACGGCACCTCGCCGGCTTACGAAGTGTTGCTGCAGGATGTGCTGAACGGTTGTTTGAGTTTTGTCAGCGCGACTGCGTCGCCGGGCTTCACTGCCGCGCAAAACGGCGGTTCGGTGACGGTTACCGGGGCTTCGCTGAATGTTGGCAGCACCGCCACCATCACCATCACGGCGCAGGTGGGCGATTGCTGCTCAGTGCCGAACACGGTCACGGGCAGCGCCTCCACCTTGTCGGGCGTGGTCACGGAAGAACGCACCGTGACGGGGTCGGGCAGCGATACCTTGATTGTCAAAGGCACAGATTGTCCGTGTTATGACCTGACCCAACCGAGCGCACTGGGCGCCTGGTATAGCTTCGACGAAACCAGCGGCACGACATCCCGCGATATTGGCGGCATCGTCAACAATCTGGGAACTTTCGGTGCGGGCAGCACAGCTCCCGCGATCACTTCGGGCATCGTCAAAAACGCGCTTCTCTTTGACGGCAATGATGATTACGTTCAGGCCGCCAACGAAAACGAACTCAACATTCGCGGCGCGTGCAACACCAACGACGCTGAAAACTACACGATTGACGCCTGGATTCAGTCTGATGGCGTTGGCACGCAAACCATCGTAGATAAGCGTGTGGGCGGCGTTTTCACCGGCTACATTTTCTTCCTGAACAGCGGGCGACTGGCAATTCAAATCAACGGCCAGAATTACGCCACTCCCACAACTTTGCCGGTGCTGACCGACAACCAATGGCATTTCGTTGCCGTCACCGTGCAGCGTTGTCCGACGCCGGAAGCGAAGTTTTACGTGGACGGCGAGTTGGTGCATCTGGCCACACTGAACGCTTCCGCATCGAATTCGATGGTCAACAGCGAGCCGCTTTACATCGGCACGCGAAGCTTATCGGTCGGCGTTGGGGCCGCTTTCAAGGGCAAGCTGGACGAGTTGGAGATTTTCAAACGGGTGTTGTCTGAGCCGGAACTGGATCAGATATACGCCGCCGGGTCTGGAGGCAAATGCAAATGCGTTACGCCTCCCCAAAACGACAGCATGGTGAGTTGGTGGCCGTTGAATGAACTGGTGGGCGACACTACGGTTTACGATCTCAAATTCGCCAACCACGGTGTTCAGGTTCCGGCAGGCGCGCTCGGTTCGCCGAACGTGACGCCGATTACCGGCGTCGTGAATGGCGCGTTCCGGTTCCCATTGGCCAACCAGGCAGACAAGTACATCGAAGTTCCGGACAACGCGGCGCTGGATTTTGGCACGGGCAGTTTAACGATTGAGGCATGGTTCCGGCCCATTTCGCCTTCGCTCAATCTGGTTCATGCGATTGTGGACAAACTGGACGCGGACAGCAATTCAGGGTACGCATTCTATGTTCAAAACCAGCAACTGAAATTCGTGTTGGGCGGCAATTTCCTTTCAACCTTCAACAGCAGTGCGGTCATCACCCTGAACGAATGGCAGCACGTGGCCGTGGTGGTGGATCGCGGCACTAATTCAGGCCGATTTGTTCGGAATGGCGTGACCGTTGGCACATTCACTCCGACGCCGGGCAATTCCGACAACAACTTCTCACTGCGCATCGGCGGCTCGCGGATCGGTTTCCCGCAACCGTCGTTCGCAACAACCGATCTGGATGAACTGGAATTTTTCAAAGCGGCCTTGACCAATGCGGAACTGGCGACGTTGTACAACGCGGGAGGAATGGGCAAGTGTTTTCCAGGTTGCGCAATCATCCCAGCCACTCTTCCGGAGGCAATCATCGGTTCTCCGTATAGTCAGCAACTTACGTTGACAGGCTGTGCCGGAACAGTGATCTGGACCATTTCGGGTGGCTCGTTACCGCAGGGAATGATTCTAAACCCAACAACCGGCGTTCTTTCCGGAACGGTAAACCAAGCAACAGCAGGAAATGTTACGATCACGGTAAAGGCCACTTGTTCTACGGGTTGCATGGTGACAAAGGACTACCTGTTTTCTTGGGCGCCATGCATCTATGTCATCAATCCGCTCAGCGCAAACTATGGTTCGAGCGGCGGCACGGGATCGGTTTCACTGACAACAGGAATCCTGTGCAACTGGGTGGCGGTCAGCAACGATGCCTGGGTAAGCATTACGGCTGGCGCTTCGGGAACAGGCAATGGCACGATCAATTACAGCGTCGCTCCCAATCCGGGCAATGCGCGTGTTGGCACGTTAACCATTGGTGGCCAGACGTTCACCGTAAATCAAAGCGGCATATGCCCAGTGACCGTCAATCCGGCGACGATTCCCAATGGGACTGTCGGCACGGTGTACAGCCAGACATTCACGGCGACGGGCGGAACCGGTCCGTATACCTTCGCTCGCGTCACCGGGACACTACCGCCGGGACTGACGTTGGCAACTGGCGGCGCATTGACGGGCACGCCGACGGCGGCGGGAACCTACAACTTCACGGTGCAGGCGACAGCCAGCAATGGCTGCACAGGCTCACGGAGCTACAGCCTGACGATTGGCTGTCCGACCGTCACGGTCAATCCGGCGACGATTGCCAATGGGGCTGTCGGTACGGTGTACAGCCAGACATTCACGGCGACGGGCGGAGCTGCGCCGTACACCTTTGCCCGTGTCACTGGGACACTGCCTCCGGGACTGACGCTGGCAACTGGCGGCGCATTGACGGGCACGCCGACGACAGCGGGAACGTTTACCTTCACGGTGCAGGCCACGGATTCGGGTGGCTGCACAGGCACGCGTGATTACACCGTCATCATCAGTGCCAGCGGGTTGCAGTTTTATCCCCTGGCGACGCCGATGCGTGTGGTTGACACCCGGCCCAATGAAGGAAACTGTGACAACGTCAGTGCGCCAATCGCGGCGGGCACATCGTTAACGACGTTGGCGCGCATCACTTGCGGCAATGTCACCATCCCCGCGACCGCCCGCGCCATCGTCGGCAACATCACCGTCATCAACCAAACCAGCCAAGCCGGTTATTTAACGCTCTATCCCGACGGCGTAGCTCCTCCGTTGGCGGCCAATATGATTTACGGGCCGAACGGCATTCTCGCCAACAATTTCACGGTCGGGCTGAGCGCCGATGGCAGGTTCAACGTCTTCGGCGAACGCACGATCCACATCATCGTGGACATCAGCGGGTATTTTGCGCCGCCAGCGACCGAGGGGTTGTATTTCCATCCGCTGGCGCGTCCGGTCCGCATTACGGATACCCGAGTCGGTCTGGGCAATTGCGATTCGGTGAACGCGCCGATTGCCGCTGGCACGTCGCTGACCACTCAGGCGCGCATCACCTGCGAAGGCTTGACCATTCCCAGCGCGGCGCGCGCCATCATTGGCAATGTCACGGTCATCAACGGTTCCGGGCAAACCGGTTACCTGACCATTTACCCGAACGGCATTCAACCGCCACTGGCCGCGAACATGATTTATTTCCCTGGCCAGATTCTCTCGAACGCGTTCACCGTCGGTTTGGGTGCGGATGGCAGGTTCGACATTTTTGCCGAACGCACGATTGACGTCGTGGTAGATGTCGCGGGCTATTACAGCACCGAAGCCACCGACATCAACGGCACGGGATTGTTGCTGACGCCGTTGTCGCGTCCGTTGCGCGTCGCGGATACGCGTGCGGCACAAGGCAATTGCGACAACATCGGCGCTCCCATCACGGGCGGAACGTCGCTGGGGATTCCCAGCCAGTTAACCTGTGAAGGCATCACCATTCCCAACACCGCCCGTGCCGTATTGGGCAATGTGACGGTCATCAATCTGACCAGCAACGCCGGATTCCTGACGCTCTATCCGGATGGCGTTACGCTGCCACTGGCCGCCAACATGATTTACTTCCCCGGTCAGGTGCTGGCAAACGCCTTTGTGGTCGGGCTGAATCCGAGCAACGGGCAATTCCGCATTTACGCCGAACGCACGCTGGAGGCAATTGTAGACGTCTCCGGTTACTTCGCGCCGTAACGCTGCAACTCCTCACCGCTCACCTCCCCCAACAAAACCCCTGGATCGCGAAGCCATCGGCTCTCTCGGTCCAGGGGTTTTCTCTTGCCTCTCACCGTCGGCCAGCCGCTGACCTGCGGCCGCAAATAGTTGCAACAGATTGCCCGGCAAGTTCGTTTTTCCGTGCTGGCTGACAGCAAATTTACCGGAAGAATTCAAAGAATCAGGTCGCGCCGCCGGGCAAAACATCCGGCCTGATTTGCCGCAACCCCAATGAGTCTGGCAAGCTAACGGACTTTTCAGCGGTATTCAGACAGCAGGCAGAAGAATCAGGGACTACACCATGAGATTTTTAGAGGGCGTGAGAATTGCACTCAGTTCGTTGAGAGCACACAAGTTACGGTCGTTTTTGACCTTGCTGGGCGTCATTTTCGGCGTGATGACCGTGGTCGCGGTTGCCGCCGTGATCGAAGGTTTTTTCCGTTATGTGGATCGCACCGTAACGGCGGATTTGGGAGCGAACACCGTCTTGCTGGACAAATATGGCATCACCACCAGCTTTGACGACTGGATCAATGCCAATCGCCGCAACAAAGACATCACGCTGAGCGATGTGGATTACCTGCGCGAACGTATGACGCTGGCGCAGTATGTCGGCGCGCAGAGTTTTTCTAACGGCGAAGTCCGTTCCGACACCGGGAAAATGACCAATGTCACCATTAAGGGCAATACGCCCAACATGGTGTTCATTGATTCTTCGCAACCGGATTTGGGCCGCTACATCAACGATGCTGACAACGAACACCGGCGCAATGTCGCAATGATCGGCGTCGAAATCGCCGACAAACTCTTTAACAAACGCGAAGTCGTCGGCCAGGAATTCAAAATCAACGGCTTGCCGTTTGAAATCGTCGGCGTCGCCAAAGAACGCGGCACTTCGTTTGGCCAGTCGCAAGACGATTTTGTGATCATCCCGCTTTCGGCACACCAGAAAATGTTCGGCGCACGCGCCAGCCTGACGGTTTCGGTCAAAGGGTACGACGGAGCCAATTTACAAGACGTGCAGGATCAAGTGCGCATGCTGATGCGCGCCCGCCACAAACTGAATTACAGCGACAGAGACACCTTCGGTTTTGTGACGGCAGACGCGATCAACAACTTCGTGCAGGCGCTGTTTGGGTTGGTGGCGGCAGTGGCGTTGGGCGTGACTTCGATTTCGTTGGTGGTCGGCGGCATCGTCATTATGAACATCATGCTGGTGACCGTAACCGAGCGCACACGCGAAATCGGCATTCGCAAAAGTTTGGGCGCGCGCCGTCTGGACATCCTGACGCAATTCCTGGTGGAGTCCACCACGCTTTCGATGGTCGGAGGATTGATCGGACTGGGTCTGGCATACGGAATTTCCCTGCTGCTGGTCAAATTTTCTCCCATCCCGGCAGAGCTGCCAGTTTGGGCGGCCTTTCTGGCCATCGGAGTTTCCAGCGGCGTCGGTATCGTGTTTGGCATTTATCCGGCGTGGAAAGCAGCCAAGCTGGACCCGATTGTTGCCTTGCGCGCGGAGTAAACCTGCGAAATTGAAGATGACGGATTCCCCCCCAAACCCCAAAGCCAGCCGCCCGCACTTGCCGGGTTATGGATTGCTGGAGGCGGAAAGCGGCAGCGGTTTGTTGCCGTGGGCGTGGGCGACCGAACGATTGACCAGGTCCCACAATTATTATCTGGCAACAACGCGACCTGATCATCGGCCACACGTGATGCCAATTTGGGGAATGTGGGCAGAAAACGCATTTTATTTCAGCACCGGTCGGCAATCGCGCAAGGCGCAGAACCTGGCCACCAATGCACATTGCGTGATTAGCACCGAGTTGTTGCAGGAAGCCGTGATTGTCGAAGGGCTGGCTGAAGAAGTAAATCCGAGGTCATTGGCCGTTGAAATAGCAGAAGCCTATTTCGCCAAGTACGGCTGGAAACTCGATCCGGAAATGGGGCCAATTTTCCGCGTTCAGCCCATCGTCGTTTTCGGATTTGACGAAAGTGATTTCACGGGCGGTTCAACGAAATGGACATTTGATCGCAACTGAATTTTTATGTTGAAACAACAAGCCAAAGAACTTTTCACACAAGCCACCGTCACGTTGTGGGCCAACAAATTTCGCTCGTTTCTGACCTTGCTCGGCGTCGTGATCGGCACCGCGACCGTCATCGGCGTCGCTTCGCTGGCCAGCGGACTCGAAGCCGGATTTAAGGAACAGATTGAACAGTTCGGCACCAACGTAGCGTTTGTCAGTCGTCTGGGCGGCGGACCGCGTCACACGGATTTCACCGAAGAAGAACGCCAGCGCAAACCCATTACGCTGGAAGACGCCATTGCCCTGAGCAAATTGCCCAGCGCGCTGGCGGCGTCGCCGATCTTGCGTCCGCAAGGTATGCCGCCGACGGTCAAATTCCATAACAACGAAGTGCGCACGCCACAGGTGCGCGGCGTGTGGGCGTCGTATGCCAACACGCGCGAAGTCGCCATTGCGCGCGGACGCTTTTTCAACGACACCGAAGATCAACACAACGTCGAAGTCGCCATCATCGGTCACGAAATCGCCGAACAACTGCTTTCCGGCTATGAACCGCTGGACAAGGAAATCCAGATCGGCAACAAGGTCTTCCGCGTCATTGGCGTGCTGGAAAAGTCAAAGAACATTCTGGGCGGCGGCGGACCGAATGCCGACCAGATGATCTTTGTTCCTTACAACGTGATGCACGCGATGTATCCGATGCAGGATGATCATTTTGTGGCGCTGGGCGCGCAACAAGGGCAACTGGACAAACTCGTGGACGAAGCGCGCGAACTGATGCGTCGTCGCCGCAATGTGGCGTATGACAAACCGGACAGCTTTGAGATCAACACGCCCAGCGGCATTCAGGAAAGTTTCGGCAAGATGCTTTCGATGGTG
>JAEUQO010000405.1 GCA_016789605.1 Acidobacteriota bacterium | reverse complement strand
CAACTTTGTCTGCCTGTGCCGTGACAGTTGCCACTAACAACAGCAAGAGTGTGAGAATGGATGCACGATTGATCTGTCGTTTCATTGTTCAGCCTCCGGTTGGGGGAAGAATAGATTCCAACCGAGATAACGCGGCGATTCCGATTTTATTAACAGCACTATTCACAAAGTTGATGCGCTTGCCAGAGATGTTCTATACGCGCCCTTAACGCAGGCGATTGACGGCGATGCGGCCATTGTTGATGACCAGCAAAACTTCCTGCAAATTGCCGAGGTGTTCGAGCGGGCTGCGTTCGACCACGATCAGGTCAGCTTCCAAACCGGCTTTGATAGCGCCGGTGCGTTGCGCCAGCCCGAAGCATTCTGCCGCCACTGACGTGGCTGCTTGCAACGCCGCCATCGGCGTGACGCCGCTTGATTGCAGTTCCATCAATTCGTGCGCCAGCCGGAAATTGCTCGTCTCGCCGTAATCGGTGTCCGTGCCCGCGAGCAGCTTAACGCCTTTGCGCTGTGCCTGCGCCGTGGCTTCGCGCAAACGCGGCACCATGTGTTTGCCGCGCAATTGCAACGTAGCGCCGTTGCGCGGTTCCAGCATCTCGGCCATCGTGGCAATCGTCGGCGTCAGATACGTGCCGCGCCGTTTCATCTCATCCAGCGTAGCTTCGCTGAGATACGTGCCGTGTTCGATGCTGCGCACGCCCGCGCGTACGGCGGCCAACGCGCCTTCATCGCCGTGCGCGTGCGCCGCGACGAAAATGTTCGAGCGGCGCGCTTCTTCGACGATGGCCGTCAATTCGGCTTCGCTAAAAAGCTGTTTGCGCGGGTCGGAATGCGGTTGTCCGGCGCGGTCGGTCGCATTGACCTTGATGAAATCCACGCCGCGTTCCAGTTGCGCGCGCGTCACGCGGCGCAAATTCTCCACGCCGCTGAGTCCCGCCAGCAAATCGTGGAATTGCGGAAAATCCAGAAACAACCCTTCGGCAGGTTGCGGATACAGGTGGTATCCGGCTGAGAGCATTTCGGGCAAGTCGGTGTGTCCGTTGCGATGCAATTGGCGCATACCGATGTCCACGAAATGCGGAACGCCCATATTGCGCGCCGTCGTCACTCCCGAAGCCAGCGCCGCGCGCGCCGCCGCCAAATCGGCAATGTGCGTATGCGCGTCAATCAGTCCCGGCAACAACCAGCGGCCTTGCAAATCAATGACCGTCGCATTGGCAGGCGCTGCCGTCGCATTCGTCAAAACGCTTTCGATGCGGCCTGCGCGTACGATGACGGTCGCATCGCGCAGCGGTTGCGCACTGACGCCGTCAATCACATTGGCGTGCGTTAGCACCAGCATTTCGGCAGCCGTTTGCGGCGTTTGTTTTGTCGCCAACACGTGGCGTGCGCTTGTCACGCCCAATGACATCAAAGACAACAGCAAAACGATTACGAGCAGAAAACGAGGGAACATCACAATGGCTCCGATGATGGAAATGTTTGAATGCCAGCACAGCGGGAAGAAAAAAACTCTGAAGCCCTCATTCTTGAGAGAGAGCTTGTATAAGCGAAATGGCGATGCCATTCAATGCAAACAGCATTGCCGATGATTGTGCGACTCAAGTATGCTTCCGGCAACGAGGTGATGTATGGAACAAGCAATATTAACGATTCCCGAAAACATCGCGCTTGCCATTCAGGGCGGCGGCAACGTTTCGCTTTCTCGCCGCTTGCTCGAACTGGCTACGATCAAGGCGTATGAATTGAACCGCATTACCAGCAAGCAGGTGATGGAAGCCTTGAATCTGCCTGACCGTGAAACGCTCTACCAGTTTTTCAAAGACAACGATGTGAAAGACGGTTACACGTTGGAAGAATTGGACCGCGACACAGACAATCTGGAAGCGTTGTTGCAACAGCGGCGACAGTGAGTGCTCAGGATGATTGTCGTTTCAGATACTACGCCGTTGCGTTATTTGATCGAGCTTGACGCCGTCCACCTGCTCGAAACCCTTTTCAGCCGAGTCATCATTCCCCAGGAAGTCGCCAACGAATTGCAAGGCGCGAATACGCCGCAAACGGTCAAAGACTGGATGCGCGCCTGCCCCACTTGGCTGGAAATTCGCACTGTAGAAGCGGGCAGTTACATTCCCGTCATTGAGATTCACGCGGGTGAACGGGAAGCCATTGCTCTGGCGCTTGAGCTTGCTGCCGATGGAATTTTGATTGACGACAAGGACGCGCGCGTCGAAGCCCAACGCGCAGGGCTGACAGTCATTCCTACGCTCGCCATTCTCGAACTGGCCGCGCGCCACAATCTGATTGACCTGCCCGCTGTAATGATGCGCTTGCGGCAAACCAGCTTTCATTTATCCCAGAAACTTTACGATGAAGTCATTGAGCGAGACCGGCTGCGAAAGCAAAAGCCGTAAGTGATACACAACAAACAGCTAACGCTGTTTCTCACGTGTTATTCATTGATAGGGTTTGTTCAATGAGAGGGATATAAATCGTGTTGTCCAGATGCTCTTTGTACCAACGCTCATATCTCCCACTAGCGATATGCTTTTTGATGAGGCGGTTTTCTTCAAGTAATACCCACAAATTATGAGTCGCTCGGTTGCGG
>JAEUQO010000302.1 GCA_016789605.1 Acidobacteriota bacterium | reverse complement strand
CACGCCGACGGTGCGCCAATCGCGCCAGGTGATGGCGCCGTAATCTCCGCGACTGGCCACGGCTGCTGAACCGCTTTCCTGCTGCCCGCTGTAAACCCAGTACGGCCAGCGGTTGTCCGTGATGACGTGATACATCTGCGCTGTCGGCTGGTTGTACCAACTGCTCCAGGTTTCGCCGCCGTTGACCGTGATGGTTGCGCCCTGATCGGTGGCAAAAATCATCACGTCCGGCTGTGACGGGTTAATCCAGATGCGGTGGTAATCATCGCCGCCCGGCGCGCCTTTCAAACTCGTCCAGGTTTTGCCGCCGTCCGTGGATTTGTACGAAGCCGTATTGCCGACAAACACCGTGTTGGGATTTTTCGGATGAATTTTGATTTCGGCAAAATCCGAGCCGCGTCCCCAGGTGCGCCCGTCGTTGCTGACTTTCGTCCAGCTCATCCCGCCGTCTTCGCTGCGATAAATGCCGCCGGTTTGTGGGTTGGCGTCCACCGTCGCCATCAGCACGTTCGGGTTGCTGCGCGAAATGTCGAAGCCAATGCGGCCAAGCCCTTGTTCAAATGTCGGCAAGCCTTTGGTCAATTGTTTCCACGTTGTGCCGCCGTCTGTGGATTTATACAGGCCGCTGCCCGGCCCTTGCCACGAACCGTTTTCCCAGGGGCCGTGGCGGACTTCATACAAATCAGCGTAGACCGTTTGCGGATTCGTAGGATCAATCGTCACCTGAATCGCGCCGGTGTTTTCGTCTTTGTACAAGACTTGTTGCCAGGTTTCGCCGCCGTCCAGCGAACGAAACACACCGCGTTCGCTGTTCGGGCCGAAAGGATGACCACAGACCGCCGCGAAAACTCGATTTGGATTTTTTTCGTCCACGGCCAAGCCACCAATTTGCTGGCCATCGCGCAGCCCCATATTTTTCCAGGTCTTGCCGCCGTCCGTGGATTTATAAATGCCGTCCCCGACGGAAAGGTCTGGCCGCAAGGGCAAGCCTTCGCCGCTGCCGACATAAAGAATGTTCGGATTGGCGGGCGAAAGCGCCACATCGCCGATGGAACCCGTGGGTTGATCGTCGAAGATCGGAGTCCAGGTGCGCCCGGCATCCGTCGTTTTCCAAACGCCGCCGTTGTTGACGCCGATGAAAAACACGTTTGGCTGATCGGGAATGCCGACCGCGCCGACCGTGCGCCCGGCGCGAAACGGCCCGATGTTGCGCCAGCGCAAGTTTTGGTAAAACTGCCGACCATATTGCTGTGCCGACGCCGAAGAAAACGCCAGCCAGGGCAGAACGCTTACTGCCAACAATAAACAAACGAACAACAAACGACGGACAGAAAGCACAAGACACCTCCGCGGATGGGTAAATGACGATGTTTATGGGAAAACAGAATTGCGGCGCGCTAGATTTTACACGTGCGCTGCCAAGGTTGTCAGGCGCGCGCACTGATGGGAAAATAGCGCCGTCCCAAAAGAAGTGGTTTCACAAACAACCCCACCAATTACGAGGTAAGGAAAGATGCTGAACAAGCTAGGCGCGGTGACGCGTGTGGCCGTGCCTTTTTTGTGTATCGTGTTGCTGATGTCTGCCCCAATTGTGCACAGCCAGTCTCCCAGAAACTTCGCGCAAATCCGGCGCGAGCTCAAAAGCTTTTACGAACAGGGAATGCGCAAAAACGGCATTATCGGCAGCAGCTTTATGCTGGTGCAGGATGGGCAGGTCATTGCACAGGAATTTTTTGGCTTGGCGAATCAGGAAAAACAGCAGCCCGTAGACGAAAACACGATTTACCATTGGGCTTCGATCACCAAGACTTTCACCGGCATCGCCATCATGCAATTGCGAGATCGCGGTTTGCTGAAACTGGAAGACCCTGTCGTCAATTACGTGCCCGAACTCAAAGCCGCGCACAATCCGTTCGGCAGCATGAATGACGTCACCATCAAACATTTGATGACGCATTCGGCGGGTTTTCGCGCGGCGACTTGGCCTTGGGGCGGCGATAAAGACTGGCAACCGCACGAACCGACAGAATGGTCGCAGTTGGTGGCGATGATGCCCTATACCCAGGTCGAATTTAAGCCGGGCAGTAAATTCAGCTACTCCAATCTGGGCATCATCTTTTTGGGTCGCATTATCGAAAAGCTGGCGGGCGAAGATTACGAGGTTTACATAGACAAAAACATCTTCAAGCCGCTGGAAATGTACCGCAGCTATTTCGATGCGACGCCGTATCACCTGCTGCGCAATCGCGCCGCCAGTTATTACCGCAAAGAAGGCGCACTGACTCCCGCGCGGTTTGACGCGAACACCGGCATCACGGTGTCAAACGGCGGATTGAACGCTCCGCTGACGGATATGGTCAAATACCTGTCGTTCCTGACCGGCGATCCACGGCGACAAACGAGCTATGATCAAATTCTGAAGCGGTCTTCGCTGGAAGAAATGTTCCAGCCGCAAATCAACGTCGCGCCCGACGCCATCGTGCAACCCGAAGGGCAAAACCGCAAAGACGCCATGGGGCTGACTTTCTTTGTGGAAGACAACTATGGCCAGCATTTCATCGGGCACAGCGGCACACAAAACGGCTTCCTGTCGCACATTTACTTTCGGCCTGACACCAGATTGGCCTACGTGATTGCCTTCAACACGCATGCGCAACCGACACAGAAAGATTCCACGCAGGACACGCGACGGCTGGATCGGGAAATCAAAGACTATCTGTTTCAGAATGTTTTTCCGCTTTTTGCGCTGAAGAAAGACAAGTGATTCAGCGCCATCGTTGACCTCGGCAGATTGACAGCCGACCACGAACCTTTACCATGCGGGATTGTTTCCGGCGCTGGATTTCCCAGCGTTGACGAAACAATCCCGTTTTTAACATTTGGACTTATAAAATCACTTATGAATCTGCCCTTATTCCTTTTGCAACAAGCCCCTGATCCGGAACAGGTGCGTGAACACATACGCACGCTTTCGGATCCCATCTTGCGTCACGGGCGTGACAACATCAGTTACATTTACACGCTCGACGGATTTGATTGGACGATCATCGTCCTCTATTTCACCATCCTGGCGCTGCTGGCCATTCTGGGCGTGTATCGCGTGCGGATGGTTTATCAGTTCTGGCGCTATCGCCACATCAAACCTTCGCCCAAGCAACGCTTTGCCGAAAGCGACCTGCCACCGATTACCGTCCAGTTGCCGCTCTTCAACGAAATGTATGTCGTTGAACGGCTGGTCGAAGCCGTTTCAAAACTGGATTACCCGCGTCATCTGCTGGAAGTTCAGGTGCTGGATGATTCAACCGACGAAACGGTGAAAATCGCCGAGGCCGTCGTCAACAAATACAAAGCCGAAGGCCTGGACATTCATTACGTTCATCGTACAGACCGCACGGGTTTCAAAGCAGGCGCGCTCGAAGCCGGCATGAAAAAAGCCAAAGGCAAACTGATGGCGATTTTCGATGCGGACTTTTTGCCGCGTCCTGACACGTTGCGCAAGATGGTGGATTACTTTGCCGATGACCGCATCGGCATGGTGCAAATGCGCTGGAGCCACATCAACGCCAATTACTCATTGTTGACGCGCATTCAGGAAGTGCTGCTCGACGGCCATTTCGTTGTCGAACAAACATCGCGCAATCGCACGGGTGCCTTTTTCAACTTCAACGGCACCGCCGGGATGTGGCGGCGCGAAGCCATCGAATATAGCGGCGGCTGGCAACACGACACACTAACCGAAGACACGGATTTGAGCTTTCGTGCGCAGTTGATGGGTTGGAAGTTTGTCTATCTGCTCGATGATGACGTACCAGCGGAATTGCCGGTCGAAGTGAATGCCTTCAAAGCGCAACAACGCCGCTGGGCCAAAGGTCTGGTGCAAGTCGGTTTGAAATTGATGCCGCGCATCTGGTCGCATCCTGAACTGACGTTCTCGCAAAAGCTGGAATTGTTTTTCCGCCTGTTTGGCAACTGTGGCGCGATGCTGATGATCGTGCTCAGCATTTTGCACATTCCGGTTTTGATCGTGCGTTTCAATCAAGGGCTGTTTCACATGCTGTTGTTTGATACGCCGCTGATGATCTTTGCCACGTTTTCGGTGGTCAGCTTTTATGGCACGGCAATCTATTACCGTTATCCGAAAGAGAAGTGGCGGTTCTGGCTGATTCCGCTGGCAATGGCCATGGGCATTGGTTTGATTTTCTCAAACACACGCGCCGTGCTCGAAGCGCTCTTCGGTGTGCAATCCAGTTTTGTGCGTACGCCGAAATACAACGTCGAATCCAAAAAAGACAACTGGTTGCAAGCGGCGCGCAAATACCGGCGCAAACGCGGCGTCTTGCCTTATATCGAATTGGCCTTTGCCCTCTATTTCGTGGGCGCAGTGGCCTATGCGATTCGCAGCAACATTTATGCGACCATCCCGTTTCTGCTCATCTTCCTGTTGGGCTATGGCTATATGGCGATGATGTCGTTTTTCCAGGGCGGCGTGCGAAAGCTTTTCAATTTCTTTCGGCGCGGCTAATTTGCTTGCCATCTGTTTTTTGCCGATCAGGCGCGCAAGGTTTGACCTTGCGCGCCTGATCGTTTGTGGGCGCAACTTTTTCGGCCAGAGCGGCGTTATTCCACTCGCGTGTATGCATTGAATGCGCTGATCTTTGGGGCGTTCTATACGCGTGATATACTTCGCCGCCTGATGTCAGAATCATTGGCTCACGAGCTCACAGAGAGCGCACAATTCAGACTTCATCAACACGTGCCGATACTGCTTACACGGTAAAACGAGGAAACGACCATGTACTGTCCGAAATGCGGATCGAACCAAGGAGAAGGCAAAAAGTTTTGCACGATCTGCGGCACCAATTTGCAAATCGTTTCGCAGGCGCTTTCCGGACAACTGCCGCCGCCCACGTATCAGCCGCCTGTGATCATTCCCCAGACAGAAAACAAACCATCTACGCGCGAAGAATTGGCCAAAGGCATCATGATGGCCCTGGTCGGTGGTCTGTTCTTGCTGTATCAGTTGCTCAACTTCATCATCAACGCGCCGTTTTTTGGTTGGCGTTCTCCTTTTAACTTTCTGAGTTTTGTGGCGCTCATCTTTTTTGCCCTGGGCCTTTCCAAAATTATCAGCTTTCGGATGGCGGCAACTCCCGAAGCCAACACAGGCCAATTCCCCGGGCAAACAACCTGGGGAGCGACCTTGCCCAATGCTGCACCTGCTGCCTTACAACAACCGGTGTTTGCATCAGCACAAACAGTTGAGCCTGCTGCGCCGCGCACCAGTGAGCTTGAGCCTGTTCGCGCTCCCGGCCCAAGCGTGACGGAAGACGATACGCGCCATTTGCCGCATCAAAAGCCGCAGCAGAATTTTCCGCAATAAGCATCTGCCAACGAATGCCCGGAGAAAGACTTTATGTTTTGCCCAGCTTGCGGTACTGAATCAAATGAGCAAACCAAATACTGTACCAAATGCGGCGTGAATTTGCGGCGCGTCAAAGGCGTTTTGGGCAAAGGCGGAGCCACCAGAACCGACCCGGTGGATTGGCAGCGCGCAACGGCCGAAGATTGGCTGGAAGAACGAAACCACCAACGCAGAAAATCTCCCGAAGAAAAACGGCTGAATGAAATCAAAGCCGGCGTCATCACAACCAGTGTTGGATTGGGAATGTTGATTTTTCTTTCACTGCTCTTTGCCGCTATTGCTCAAACGGTCGAAGGACCAGAGCGACAAATCATGTACGCCATCCCCTTTGCCGGGCTGATTCCGGTGCTGATTGGCTTGGGTTTGATCGTCAATGGTGTATTCGTCACGAAACGGCTGGTCAAACTGAAAGAGGATCAACAACGCGATGCATTGCCAGCATCTCTTTTTAGCGCGCCGGATACCTCTCCGGTGCAACAGCTAAACGCGCCAGCACAACCCGTGGCTAATGATTTTAGTGTCGTCGAACCGACAACCACCCGACTGGCAGAACGTATTTCCGCTCCGTCATCGCGCGACACCAATTAACCCGGCAACGACGAAACAAGATTCTATTTCAGGAGGACACCGTTCATGTTCTGTACTCGTTGTGGCACCCCCAATGCGGACGAAGCCAATTTTTGCCGCAACTGTTCTACGCCGCTTCCCAAAGCCGCTCAACCGCCGCGCCAGACAGGCGCGTATGGTTCCGTAACCGAACCGAGCACCGTGCGCTTTCCCAATGCACAGCCTGCGCAACCACCAATGCCCGCGCCCGCGCCTCCGCAACCGCCGTATCCCGGATATCAGGGCTACGACGTGATGCAAAACAGCGGGCCAAATTTCTCATACGCGCCCAATGCTGGCGCCAGCGGTCGTGCGATCACAGCAATGGTGCTAGGCATTTTGGCTTTTGTCAGTTGTGGTCCGCTCACGGGCATTCCAGCAATCATCGTCGGCAAAGCCGAAATGAACGCCATCAGGCAAGGACAAGCGCCTCCGGCTGGAATGACCATTGCCAAAATCGGATTTTATACCGGGATTGTTTCGACGGTGTTGTTTGCCTTGGGTTTGGCCTTCGTCTTCCTGGCCGTTTTATTTGGCTCTATGAACTAACAACAACCTGCCAGGCAATTTGAGTGGTATGACTTCACGCGGCACAGAACCAACCAACCTGTCCCCCACAATCAGGCTGCGCTCTGATGGGCGAATGCTTCCCAAACATTCACGCCAGACTTACGGAGCGATGCTGATTGTTTGCACGGGAGTGCTGGCCGTTGCGCGCTGGTTAACGCCTTCCGCCAATGGTGTCGGTACGCATGAACAACTAGGCCTGCCGCCCTGTCAGTTTTTGCAGTGGACGGGGATTCCTTGTCCCAATTGTGGACTGACCACGAGTTTTGCGCACGCCGCGCACTTTCATTTTGTCGAATCGTTTTTCACTCAGCCGTTCGGCCTGTTGGCATTTTTCCTTACCATCGCGGCGGTTCCAACGTCGCTGTATTACCTTCGCACCGGCAAAACCTGGCACGCTGGCCTCTCACGCCGTACGGCCAACCGCTTGATGTACCTTTTGTTTGCGCTGTATTTGTTGGGCTGGGGCTACAAGATTGTAACAATGCGCCTTGGCTTTATCGGCAGCTAGCAACTCATCGGGCTTTCTTCTACAATCCGCGCGCACTGTAACTCATCATCAATCCACGGAGAATTCGCGTTATGAAGCTGGCGACTGCACTGCTAAGCCTGCTGCTTTTTTTCCCGCTCACGGTCACGACTATGCCACGAACACAAGACACATCGCTGAAATCACGCGCCGAAACCAGCAACTATGAAGAAACCAGCCGCTATGAAGATGTGCTGCGTTTCATCGCCGAATTGCAAAAGCGTACCGACAAACTGCGCGTTGAAACTTTTGGCAAAACCGAGGAAGGCCGCGCCTTGCCGTTGCTGATTTTTGCCGACCCGCCGATTGCGCAACCACGCGAAGCGCGCGCAACAAACAAGCCCGTCATTTTTATTCAGGCCAACATTCACGCCGGGGAAGTCGAAGGCAAAGAAGCGATGTTGCATCTTTCGCGTCGTATTGCGACCGGCGATTTGCGCACGCTGCTCAACAACCTGATCATCCTGATCGCGCCGATATACAACGCCGACGGAAACGAGAAAATCAGCCCCAATAATCGCACCGCGCAAAATGGCCCGATCAGCGGCGTTGGCACGCGCGAAAATGCCAAGGGCATGGATCTGAACCGCGATTACATGAAACTCGAATCTCCTGAAGCCAATGCGCTCGTTGGGTTGATGAATCGCTGGGACCCGCACCTGACGGTTGATTTGCATACGACCAATGGTTCCTATCACGGATACCATCTGACATATGCGCCGACGCTCAATCCGAATGCTGATCCGCGCTTGATCGCGTTTGGGCGCAACAAAATGCTTCCGGCGATTACGCGCACGCTGCTGCGTCAGCACAAATTCCGCACCTATTTTTACGGCAACTTCGCGACAAAAGAACGAATGAACCGCGAGGTGAACACTTTTGAAATGCAACGCGAGGGTCGCGCCGCCTTGCCCGCCGATAAACCCGAAACCAAAGTCTGGCGCACGTTTGATCATCGCCCGATGTTCGGCAACAACTATGTCGGGTTGCGCAACCGGCTGACGATTCTTTCCGAAGCCTACAGCTACTTGGATTTCAAAGGCCGCATTGCCGTAACCGAAGCTTTTGTTGAAGAAATTTTCAAATACTCCGCGTTGCACGCGGCGGAAATTACGGCCTTGATCAAACGCGTAGACGATGACGCCGTGCGCGGCAAGCTTCCTGCCAAAGGCGTCGCGTTTGAACTGGCAGCGTTGGAAAAACCCGTGCCTATCCTGGTCGGCGAGGTGAAGAAGGTCAAAAATCCGCGCAATGGCAAAGATATGACCGTGATGATCGAAGACAAATTCACGCCTACGCCAATGCCCGATTATGGATTGTTTACAGCGACCAAAACCAACCCGGTCCCGCGCGCTTATATTTTCAAAAACGACTCTGGGTTAAAGACCGTCATTGAAAAGCTGCAAGCACACGGCATCGCGACTGAAGAGCTGACAGAAGCTTCGAATCTGGAAGTTGAAAGCTTTGTGATCGAAAAGGTGAACAAAGCGGCGCGCGCATTTCAGGGGCACGCCGAAGTTAAATTGCAAGGTCGCGCACAGAAAGAGACTGTCAGTTTTCCGGCTGGTTCGTTGCTCGTGCGCACGTCACAACCTCTGGCGTCGCTGATTTTCTATTTATTGGAAGCGGAAAGCGACGATGGATTTGTGCGCTGGAATTTCCTGGATGCTTTTTTAGAGAAGGGGAAGACTTACCCTATCTATAAATTGACGGGCGAGGTAAAAGTAGCGAGCAAACTAAGATAACTTATTGACAGCACAGGAGTTGCATTAAGACTAAAACACACCTCAATGCAACTCCCCCCTAACGGCTTTCTACGGACGCAAACCTTTCATCCCTTACAGGTTTCTCCGTTTCCAACCTTATCCATCACCAACCTGTTTGTTTTCTTAAACTTAGATATCTCGACCACACACCACGCCACCTTGACCTGTACCTGGCGCTCTACTCTTGATTTCGGATCGAAAATCCTTCTACTAACTTAAGCGTGAATTGCGATCGAATGGTGTCACGAAAAAACACTTTTTTTTCTGATCTCACGTTCTGAAGATTTGCTATCTTACCTGCCGCTCAAACCGTTCCGCGCCGTCACCATTCATCTGTCGACCATTCATAAAGTTATGACAAAGCTGCTCATCCGAAATGCCACCATCATCACGCTTGATCCGCAAAACCGTATCTTGCAAGGGAGCGTCGTTATTGAGCAGGGTCGCATCTCGGCCATTAGCCCACATCCACCTCAAGACCTATCTGGTTTTTCTGAAATCATTGACGGATACGGGCGCGTCCTGCTGCCTGGTTTTGTGCAAACCCATATTCACCTTTGCCAGACGTTGTTTCGTGGCGCGGCAGATGACTTGGCGCTGATTGATTGGTTGAAACAACGCGTTTGGCCAATGGAGGCAGCGCACACACCAGAATCACTGTATGCATCAGCGCGGCTGGGCATTGCGGAACTGATCAAAGGTGGAACGACTTGCGCACTGACGATGGAAACCGTCAACCATACGGAGGCTGTTTTTCGCGCGGTTGAAGAATCTGGTTTTCGCGCGACGGTCGGCAAATGCATGATGGATGCGGGTGCTGACGTTCCTGCCGCATTGAACGAAATAACGGATGAGTCGCTTGCGGAATCGCTCGCATTGCTCAGTCGTTGGCATGGTCGTGCGAATGGACGCATTCGTTATTGTTTCGCGCCGCGCTTTGCCGTGAGCTGCACGCACACCTTGCTTGAACGCGTTGCGCAATTGTCGCGCGAGCACGGGGTGCTGGTTCATACACACGCATCTGAAAACCGCGACGAAATCGCCATCGTCGAACAGGCAACAGGGAAACGGAACATCGCTTATTTGCGCGACACTGGACTTGCCGCTCCGCACGTTGTGCTTGCCCATTGCATTCACCTGAATGAAGAAGAACTGGAAATTCTCAGCACCTCAGGCACACACGTGTCGCACTGTCCGTCGTCAAACCTTAAACTGGCGTCTGGCATCGCTCCAGTGAAAGAGATGCTGGCGAGAGGAATCTCTGTTTCATTGGGCGCGGATGGAGCGCCCTGCAATAATCGGCTGGATATGTTTACGGAAATGCGTACAGCAGCCCTGTTACAAAAAGTCTTGCATGGGCCAGAGACACTGCCGGCATTGACTGCACTTCGTATGGCGACGATTGACGGCGCACGCGCCCTGGGACTGGAACCTGAAATCGGAAGCGTGGAGGTAGGCAAACGCGCAGACTTGATCTTGCTCAACCTTGATCACTTGCACACAACGCCACAACCAGATTTGATCGGAACAATTGTCTATGCGGCTGAGACAAGCAACGTCGAAACGGTTTTGATTGATGGGCAAATCCTACTGCGCGAGGGAAGCTTGCTCACCCTGGATGAGACTGAAGTCATAGCGGACGCAAAGTTTCAGGCTCAGAAACTCAAAGAAGCCGTCCAGTAAAACAAAAAGTCTGGCAAAACTAAAAAGTCTGGCAAATGGAAAAGCCGCCTGAGATTAGTTCATAACCTCAGGCGGCTTTTGCTCTAAACGCCACGCTCCCTGTTAAACGGCGTCTGCTGTTTTCAAATTCTTTGCATCAAGCGGCTTCTGCTCAGCCTTGTATCCTTTGGCGGCATCTTTGCCATCAAGCATATGGCACTTGCCGTCAAAAACTGCGCCGTGTTCAATCATTAACGCTGGCGTATAAATGTCGCCATAAACGCGTCCGGTCGAATGAATTTTCACGCTGGTTTTGGCTGTGATTGTTCCTTCTACAATGCCGCTGACTTCTACGATGCCCGCCTGAATCGTGGCTTTGATGCGCCCGCGCTCCATTACCAGCAACGTGCCATTGTCCGTCGTCACGGTGCCAGAGATATTCGCATCCACTCTCATAATTTCAGAAAACTTGATTTCGCCCACAATCTCCGTGCCTTCGCCCAAAAAACTACGAAGATCTGTCGGACCACTTTCGACACTTGATGATCTACTACCGAATTTCATATACGAAACGCCTCCTAACGAGAAATAACTTGGGAAATTGATCGAATTGGGAGCGGGGCAAACCGGTAAACGAAGAATGAAGGAAATGGCTTGGAAATCCAGATAACCTTGCGCGGGGGAGGACTACGAGTCTGACTTCCGCATGATAATTGAGTAAATTCTGTCTAGCTCACTCATCGAACCAAACTCAATTTCAATCTTGCCTCCATTTTGGCTTTGTTGAATTTTGACTTGCGTACCTAGGAATCGCTTTAGCTTCAACTCAGCGGCGCGGATGTTAGCATCATTCTCTTTGGGTGTCGAGCGTTCTCTAATGGAGCGTTCCGCCCCAAATTGTTTGACTGCCTGCTCGGTTTCGCGCACCGACAATTTGCCATTGACAATCTCGTGCGCCAGTTTGACCTGAGCGTCTTCCGCTTCCAACGACAACAACGCCCGCGCATGCCCCATCGAAAGCACTTCATCTTCCAACATGCGCTGGATTTCGTCGGGCAGCCTTAACAAACGCAAGTAATTGGCAATCGAAGAGCGATCTTTGCCGACCTGTTGTGCGACTTGATCCTGGGTCAGCCCCAGAGTTTTGATCAGCCGTTGATAAGCAAGCGCTTCTTCAATGGGGTTCAGTTCCTGACGTTGAATGTTTTCGATCAACGCCAATTCCAGCAACTTGGCATCGGGAATATCCCGCACAACGGCGTTTACCTTGTGCAGGCTGGCACGTTGCGCGGCGCGCCAACGCCGTTCGCCAGCAACAATCTGATAGCGGCCATTGGCAATGCGACGCAACAAAATCGGTTGCACAATGCCATTGACCTTGATGGATTGCGCCAACTCTTCGAGCTTGGCTTCGTTGAAATGCGAGCGCGGTTGGTCCGGATTGGGATCAATCAGATCCACATCAACTTCGAGCAGTTCATCTCCGGGTGCGGAATAATCGGAAAGCAGGGCGCTAATCCCTCTCCCCAGAGCCTTTCTTGTCATTTTCCATCACCTCTTTTGCTAAATTCAGATAACTTTCGGCGCCCCGTGACTTGATGTCATAGAGAATAATTGGCTTGCCGTAACTAGGCGCTTCCGCCAGTTTGATGTTGCGCGGAATGATCGTCTTAAAAACTTGCATGCCCAGAAAATCCCGCAAATCAGACACGACCTGATTCGAAAGATTGGTTCGTTCGTCATACATCGTGAGCAAGAACCCTTCTACCGCAAGGCTAGGGTTAAGCCCTCGCCGAATGCGCACGAGCGTATCCCACAGGTCCGTAACTCCTTCAAGCGCAAAATATTCGCACTGAATAGGGACAATGACTGAATCCGCCGCCGCCAGCGCATTGATATTCAGCAACCCCAAACTCGGTGGGCAATCAATGATGACGTAATCGTAATTTTGGCGCACGCTTTCCAGGACTTTGCGCAAGTAAAACTCGCGCCCTTCGACATCAATCAACTCGACTTCTGCTCCCGCCAGATTGCGATCGGCAGGCGCAATCTTCAGGTATTCAAGCTCTGTGTTGAGCAAGACGCCGTTGATTGACTCTTGCATCACCATCGAATGATAGACGCCGCGCCTAAATGACCCCTTCTTGATCCCCACACCGCTGGTTGCGTTGGCTTGCGGATCCATATCAATTAAGAGCGTGGGAATTTCCGCCGCCGCGAGTGAAGCAGAGAGGTTGATGGCAGTCGTGGTCTTTCCGACACCACCTTTTTGGTTCGAGATTGCGATGACTTTTGCCATTTGTTCTTGCTTGGAGTGATTTCTATCGAGTTGCTGACTACGGGGTGCACATTACCATAAGAGCATGAGCGGGGAAAGCAGGTGCGAGCGTTTCACGTGGAACGATAGCCTTGAGTCCAGATTTCCTTTCGAGGGATGTTTCACGTGGAACGGTTCGCGGAAAGTAAAAACCGATTTTGTGATTCCGGTAAAAGAATGTTTGTCACCACGAACCGACTTTGTACGTTCCGGCGCAATTCCGCTTCGAGTTCCTGCCCTCCCAACAAGCAAATTTGAGATGCTCGTTGGCTGAGGGTGACAATGACTGGCACGATCTGCACCATTTGCTCTACGGCTCGGGCAACCACACAAGAATTTTCAGGCAGTGGAGCCAACGTCTCAATCCGCTGCGCTAGAACCTTCACATTTGCCAATTTCAGGTTTACCGCAACTTCTTCCAGAAAGATCGTTTTTTTTCGGCTGGCCTCTACTAGTGTCACGGGCAAATCCGGGCGCAAAATCGCCAAGGGGATTCCAGGCACGCCCAACCCGGTCCCTAAATCCCAGATGGAAGAGACTGCTATTGCAAGATGGTTTGCGAGGAATCTAGCTTCCAATAAATGTCGCTGAAAAAACGACTCCGCGCTGGTCAATGTGGTGAGATGGAGGCGCGGATTCCATTTCAAAACCAACTGGTAGTAATCCAACAACAACGACGCCTGCGCGACAGAAAACCCCAAACCATCACTTTCAGGGTTTTGTCGCAGCAGGCGCGCGAGTTGTTCAACGTGCTGATTGCTCACGATGTTTTTTGGCGAGCCATCAACTCAACATGAATCGTGAGTAGGGAAAGCGCGGCTGGAGTAATGCCAGGAATCCGCATTGCCTGGCCAATCGTTTTGGGCTGCACACGGTTAAGCCGTTCGATCATTTCATTCGAAAGCCCTGGCAATTTGGAATAAACCATTTCTTGCGGAATCACGCGATCGGCAGCCTTGGCCAGGCGCGCAGTCATGTTTTCCTGCGAACTGAGATAGCCTTCGTACTTGAAATCGGTCACAACCGTCGTGAGCTCATCCACCGTGACCTGTTCGCGAAGTTCTTGCGGTAGCAAATGCGTCAATGATTCAGCCAGAACTTCCGGGCGTTTTGAGAGCTGACTCAAATGTACAGCTTCACCCAAACTGACGCCGGAAGCGGCAGAGAATTCCTGATATCCCGCCGAACGCACAGAAACAGTCGTGCTGCGGAAATAAGCGCGCAGTTCGTCTTTGCGCCGATTCTTTGCGCAAAACTCTTCGTAACGATCCGCTCGCAGCATGCCAATCTCAAACGCGAGCGCGCTCAATCGTTCATCGGCGTTGTCTATTCTCAGTTTCAGCCGTTGTTCGGCGCGCGAAGTAAACATGCGATAAGGTTCATCCACGCCTTGCGTGACCAAATCATCAATCAAAATTCCAATGTAGGCTTCATCTCGTTTGAGGGAAACAGGGTCTTGCCGGTGCACATAACGAGCGGCATTGATACCGGCGATGATCCCTTGCGCCCCGGCTTCTTCATAACCGGTCGTCCCGTTGAGCTGGCCCGCATTGAACAATCCCCGAATCCGTTTGGTTTCCAGCGACGGCCACAATTCGGTTGGATCAATCATGTCGTATTCGATGGCGTAGCCGGGCCGAATCATCACGACATTTTCCAAACCGGGAATTGCGTGCAGCAATTCACGCTGCAAATCAGCAGGCAAACTCGTCGAAAAACCATTCAGATAGGTTTCGTAAGTGTGAAACCCCTCTGGCTCCAAAAAAAGTTGGTGGCGATCTTTGTCAGGGAATTTGACGACCTTATCTTCGATCGAAGGGCAATAGCGCGGCCCAATGCCAACAATCTGTCCGCTATACAACGGTGATCGGCTGATGTTATCGCGAATCATCTGGTGGACTTTGCCGCCGGTATAACCGATATGACAGGAAATCTGTGATTGCGTGATGCGCTTGGTCGTGAATGAAAATGGCGTAGGCGATTCGTCCCCTGGCTGTTCTTCGAACTGTTTGAAATCAATGGTTCGGCTATCGAGACGAGGCGGCGTCCCCGTTTTCAACCGGGCGATGCGGAATCCGTGGTGGCGCAAATTTTCAGCCAGCTTAACGGAAGGGGGTTCGCCAGAGCGGCCCGCCGAGTGACGGCGTTCGCCTATATGAATCAAGCCGTTCAGGAAAGTTCCCGTGGTCACGACCACGGCTTCGGCGCGCAAGCGGCGGCCATCCATTAACTCAACGCCTGTGACGCGGCCATCTTCGGCCAGAATCTCAATGACTTCGCCTTGTCGCAAAAACAGGTTCGGAATGGCTTCGAGTTCGCGGCGCATCTGCTGGCGATAAAGTGCGCGGTCAGCTTGCGCGCGCGGAGCTTGTACGGCAGGGCCCCGGCTGCGATTGAGCATGCGAAATTGAATACCGGTCTGGTCAATCACGCGCCCCATCAATCCGCCCAGCGCATCCAGTTCGCGCACCAGGTGGCCTTTGGCGATGCCGCCGATTGCCGGATTGCAGGACATCTGGGCAATCATATCCAGATTGAAAGTCACCACGGCAGTCTTGGCGCCCATTTGCGCCGCCGCGTGTGCGGCTTCGCAACCGGCGTGTCCTGCGCCAATCACGATAACGTCGAAGATTTCGTCAAACTGCGACATAAGCATTCTTCCTGGTTTACAGCGCCTATTTTCCGATACAGAAGGTCGAGAAAATCTGATTGATGATGTCCGCGATGAGCGTTTCTCCCGTGATCACGCCAAGGCTGCGCAGCGCTTCGTGCAAATTTGCCAGCGCGACTTCTTCGGTGAATCCAACAGCAAGGTCATGCCTCGCTTGTCGCAAAGTGCTGAGCGCTTGTTCAAGTGCCTGATAATGACGCTCGTTGGTAATTATAGCACTCTCGTTTCCCGCAGAAGATTCTGTGATCAGTTGCTGGTAGATGAACTGTTTCAGTTCTTCGATACCGACACCGGTGAGCGCTGAGACATGCAGCAAGGCGCTTCGCGATTGCAAATACGACAAAGCATCAGAAGAGAGCGTCTTCCCCAAATCACTTTTGTTGACCAGAATCAGGTTGACGGGGAATTGCTCCAACAGGTCCTTCTCTTCGACATCCAGAGAAGACCCTGCCTCGATGACAGCAATTACAAAGTCTGCTTCGCTGATCGCGGTTTTGGTTCGTTCAACGCCAATGCGCTCGACAATATCTTCGGTTTCGCGAATCCCAGCCGTATCCAGCAATTCCACAGGAATTCCGTTTAGAGAAAAGGACTCGTTCAAGGTATCCCGTGTCGTTCCCGGCAAAGCAGTGACAATGGCGCGGTCGCGTCCAATTAAAGCATTGAAAATAGAAGACTTGCCAACATTTGGGCGTCCCAGCAGCGCCAATTTTATGCCTGAACGGATCAGCTTTCCGACGCGATAACTCTCTGCCAATCGGCTCAGCGTCACGATGAAACCATCCAGCCTCTCGATAAACCGTTGTAAATTCAGTGGATCGAGGTCATCTTCGACAAACTCGACGGTGGATTCAAAGTGGACGATCATTTCGATCAAGCCGTCTTTGACCGGTCTCAATTGTTGGGAAAGTTCACCGCGCAGTTGCCGGGCAGCGACGCGCGCTTGCCGCGTGGTCTGAGAATGGATCAGGTCTTTGATGGCTTCGGCTTGTGCCAGGTCAATGCGTTGATTGAGAAAGGCGCGCAAACTGAATTCGCCCGGCTGGGCCAAATCGGCGCCTGCCGACGTCAACAATCGCAATAACTCTGCCAGGACAACCGGACTGCCGTGACAGGAAAGCTCAACAACGTCTTCGCCAGTGAATGAATGCGGCGCTTTGAAATAGGTGATCAGCGCTTCATCAACGATCTCGCCGGTTTGCCAGTTGGTGAGTGAAAACAGCGCCGTGTGTTGCGGCGTGAATGCGACAGAATCGCCCGCGCGAATCAACTTGCGCGCAAGCGGCAAAGAGTCACGACCACTGAGGCGAATGATGCCGATGCCTCCATATCCCGGAGGGGTGGCAATCGCAACAATCGTTTTGAAATCAGGGAGGCTCATCGAAGCAAACTGCTGCGCTGAGGGAGTGCCTGACGGCACGCGAAAGGCGGGGAAGCGAGACAGATGAGGGGTTAGGCAGGCAAGACTTTTACTCTACGCGTTTGGCCATCGCCTTCACTCTCGGTTCGGATGCCTTCGATATCCACCAGCGCCGTGTGGATGATACGGCGGTCTTGCGCGTTCATCGGGTCAAAAACAAAAGGCACTTTCGTCAACTTGACGCGCTCGGCGGCTTTTTGCGCCATCAAGTCCAATTCCTGCCGCCGGGCTTCGCGGTACCCGCCCGCGTCAAAATCAATCTGAACTCCATCGGCAACAGCTTGGGCAAACGCGCGACGCGCGATGTACTGCAAAGCGTCGAGCAGTTCGGCGTTATGTCCGAGCAATAAAGGTAAATCAAATCCTTGGAACGACACTTCAATCGTCTCCGGCTCTGGCGCGGTGACGATAACTTTCAGGTCAAGCGAGGACCTGTCGATAAGTTCCACAACAAAATCCTCAACCTGCGTTTTTAACGTATCAAAATTCTCTTCAGTCATAACTCGTTCCAGTAATGCTCACATCGAGGGTTAGGAATTGGCCAAGGCCGTCTTCGCCTTTTTGCCTTTTGCCGCATTCGGATTGTCTTTCTGAGAAGCATCGGTCGCCGGTTTGTTCGGCGGATTCAGCTTATTGATGATGAACTGTTGCACGACACCAACCAGATTGCTCACCATCCAGTAAAGCACCAACCCCGCAGGCGCTGTACGGAAGAAGAAGTACGTCAGAATCGGCGGCATCAAATACTGCACACGCTTCTGCATCGGATCGCCGGTCATCGGCGTCAACGCCGTTTGCGCAATCATCGTAATGCACATGACGATGGGAAGCACATAATAGGGATCAGGCGAAGATAAATCCGTCAGCCAGCCAAAAAACGGTGCGTTTCGGACTTCGATGGAAACAGTCAAAATCGCAAACACGGCCATGAAAAAGGGCATCTGCAACACCAGCGGCAAACAGCCCATCAGGGGATTGCCTTCTTTCATCAAGGCAATCTGTTCTTTCTGCAGGTCGAGCATGCGCGGGTCGTTCTTGTCCAGCTTCTTCATCTTCTCCTGCAGGTCCTTCATTTTAGGCTGCATGGCAGCGGCGCGTTTCATTGCGACTGAGCTGCGCCAACGCAAAGGGAAGAAAAGCATGTTCAAGGCAATCGTCAGAATGACGATAGACCAGCCGAAATTGTGCGTGTATTGATTGATCGCCCGCAGTGCTTTCAACATAAACTGGGCAATCGGTTTGATCAGCCCGCGCAAAAAATCAAGGATGCCATAGCTGACAATGTCTTCCAGCTGGCTGCCTTTTTGCGCCAAGCCAAAATGCTGGCTGACGGGCTGCAACAAGCTCAAATCTTTGGGCCCGGCATAGACGTGGTTCGTTTCGCCCTGGTTAAACTGAACAGCCATCGAAACATATTTGCCATCGAGCACTCCCAACGCATTTACCGGGCGAGTCGGCGCAATGGCCAGCGCAAAGTAGTTGTCATCTACTGCTGCCCACACAATTTGCCCTGACGCCGGATGTGTTCCTGGCGTTTTCAGATCGTCAGCGGTTTTGTGCGTGACGCTGCTTCCGATAGCGTACGAAAGACGCGGCGCGTGTTTGTAGGTGCTGACATTCGTGACGTGTTGATCACCGAAATTCGGCCCTAACACCAGATATGCATCAACGGGGTTGCCGTTGCGTTTCACACTGGCCAACAAATCGAAATCAAACCCGGAGCTATTCGCAGCCCCCGCGCCTTTGAAAATAAAACTCTTGCTCGCTTCGACGCCGTTGTTCGCGTAATAGAAGGTGATGTCGCGCTGTTCGCCTTTGGCCAGGGAAACCTCAGCATCTGATCCAGGCAAGTTTTTCACTTCGTAGCGCGCCGAATTGAGTTCTTTCTCAAGCGTGGCGTCGGAAGGAATGTGAAAGCGGAACGTACCGCCGATCTCCTGGCTCAACTTGGGCGAAATCAGGGTCACCCCTTGCGGCGGATCAATCGGTTTGCCGTCCGTAAAACTGGTCATCGTCCATTCATTGATCACCGCCCCCTGGTTGGAAAACAATGCGGTCCAATGATCGGATTTCAGTTTGAACTGCCGGGATTCAACTTGTGTGGCAGGTGCAACGGAAGGAGCAGCGGTTTCTGGCTGGCTTTGTGCGGCAATTGTGGTTGTCCCAGCCGGAGAAGGAGAAGCGTCCGCCAGTTGTGTTTGCTCTGCGACAGGTTTGGGAGGCAAGGGATTAAGCTTGCCGTAAATGTAAGTCCACCCCCAAAAAATAGCGGCAGAGAGGATCAAAAACAGAATGAGTCGCTTTTCCATCTACTAACTCAAGAGCAACGAAACCAAAAAATGCGGCTTGAGCAGCCGCTTTAGCGCACAGGGTCGTAACCACCAGCGCAGAATGGATGACAGCGAGACAATCGTTTCACCGCCAACCAGGAACCTTTCGCCATCCCGTATTTGGCAATTGCTTCTGCCGCATATTCCGAACACGTCGGTGTAAACCGGCAGGAAGGCGGCAGAAGCGGCGAGATGGCGTATTTGTAAATGCGCAATAAACCGACTGCGATCCACTTCATCTCGGCGACCTCACGAGGTGGTGTTTGATTCACCAACCGGTACGGTTACGGGAGGTTCTTCTTTCACACTAAGCGAAGCGTGGACTTTGCCCATCACTCCAGCAAACGAAGCTTCTAATTGCGCAAACTCGGCATCAATCAGCGGATGCTTGGCATTCAACACCAGCTCGTAACTTCTTGTAATCGGCCCAACGGTGTCACCCGCAAAATAGCGGCGCACGATTTCACGCAACCGCCGTTTGCAGCGATTGCGCACAACTGCGTTTCCGATTTTGCGCGTAACGGTAATGCCAATACAGATATTGGCTTCGTTCTTGGGCAACACAAAAGCCGAAAAGAACGGCGAATGAAATCGTTGACCTTGCTCATACACCCGGCGAAATTCCCGGCGACTGCGCAAGGTCTCTGGCTTTTGTGCGGCAATCATTTAAGCAGAGAACGAGTCTGGTGACGCTTCGCTGATGGGCCTTGCCCAGTCGGCGTTTTAATAATGATGCGGCGTCAAACGCTTGCGGCCTTTGGCACGGCGGCGCTTCAAAACCAGACGGCCAGCTTTGGTGCTCATGCGGACGCGGAAGCCATGCGTTTTGGCGCGGCGACGGTTGTTCGGTTGAAATGTCCGTTTCATGGTCTATCTCCTTGTAAAAAGTGCTGATTTAGAAAATGCGGAGACTAACCAATAGACCGCAGCGCTGTCAAGGAACGCCGCACAGCCCCCACAGTCCCCCCGGGAGTCCCCACCACCAGGCTAGGACCGGCGCTCGACAATAAAACGGGCAATGGCTTCCAACAGTTGCGTCTCTTTTCCCGTTCGTTGGGCGGCAGCCATGGCTTCTTCGCATAGGCGATCCGCCATCTGTCGCGCCCCAGCCAAACCATACAACGCCGTATACGTAGCCTTATGACTGGCAGCATCTTTACCCGCCGTTTTTCCTAATTCTTCGCTCGTGGCGATTTCATCAAGCAAATCATCGGCCACCTGAAACGCCAGTCCCGCCTTTTCTCCATATTCGGTCAGAGCCGCCAGGTCATCGTCACTCGCACCACCGATGATGGCTCCGACGCGCACGGCACAACGGATAAGTGCGCCCGTTTTTGCCCGGTGGATTTCCTCCAACATAGGGCCAGTAATCGGCTTGCCTTCAAACTGAATATCCAGAACCTGACCGCCGATCAGTGCTTTTGTGGTGGCAGCGGCGTGCGCGATTTCGGAAAGCACGCGAACTTTGCGCTCGGCGTTTGCCGTCGAATAATCAGCCAGAGTCAAAAATGCCTGGGTCAGCAACGCATCGCCTGCCAGAATCGCCAGCGCTTCGCCAAACTTGATATGGCAAGTCGGCATGCCGCGCCGCAAATCGTCATTATCCATCGCTGGCAAATCGTCGTGGATCAGCGAATAGGTGTGAATCATTTCCAGCGAACAGGCGACCGGCAACAATTCCTGCTCGGGTGCGCCAAAGATTTCTCCCGTGGCAATGGTCAAAATCGGCCGCAGTCGTTTTCCGCCGGCGAACGTGCTGTAACGCATCGCCTCGTGAATCGTGGCCGGTGTTTGTTCCGTCGTTGGCAACAACTGTTCCAACCATTGATCCACTTGTCGAATCTTCTGCTGGAAATATTCTTTGATTTCGCTGAGTGCTTTCGTTTTAGAAGGGAATTGCGTCATCAAACTCGTCGTCTTCCTCGTGATTTGATTGTGACGTTTGTTTTGCACCGCTGACCGGCGCTGAAAGGTTAAGGAAAGGATTGTCCGCCTCGGATGCCGTTGACTCTGTTGCGGGCTCTTTGTTGGGATCGAACGAAACGACTTTCAATTCGCCGCGCTCGCGCAACAACAATTCGACTTTGCGTTCGGCGTCAGCCAGTTGCGCCTGACAACGACGCGCCAAACCAACGCCGTCTTCGAACAAACCGAGCGCGCGTTCCAGCGGCAGTTCTCCCGATTCAAGCTGCGCGACGATTTGTTCCAGTTGCGCAAGCGAAGCTTCAAAACTTTGTTCTTTCTCTTTGCTTTTGGCCATAACGAAAAAATCATTCTACCTGACAGCCGATTTCGCCATCTTCAAACCGCAACGTCAAATGTTGTTTTGCGCTGACGCCAGCGGCGCGCGAGACCAATTGCCCGGCGTCATCCTTTACCAGCGCGTACCCACGCCCAAGCACCGACAGCGGCGAAAGCGCATCCAGCTTGCTGCCATACAACGCCAATTGGTGACGCTCGTGATCAATGCGACGCTGTATGGCGGCCGCCAAGCGCTGTTCGAGTCGTTGCAAACGCGCGGATTTTTGCGTCAACGGCAAACGAAAATCCGCCGCCGCGAGTCGCTGTTCTGCCGCGCGCAAACGCCGGTGAGCCAGTTTGAGATTGTCTTGCAACGCTTGCCCGGCGCGCGCTTCCAGCATGCGCGTATGACTGGCAAGCGAAACGATCTTGCGCGCGGTTTGCCTGAAGGCCTGACTGTCAACCAGCTCGCGCAAATCGTGTTTGCGACGAAGCAGATCATAATTCATCACACGCACCAGACTGGCTTCAGCCTCTGCCAGCCTGGCGCGTAAGGCGTGACTATCGGGCACAACCAGTTCCGCCGCAGCTGAAGGCGTTGGCGCGCGTAAATCAGCAACAAAGTCAGCAATCGTGTAATCGGTTTCGTGACCAACCGCTGAAACAACTGGAATGTCCGATTCATAAATGGCGCGGGCAACCTGCTCTTCGTTAAACGCCCACAAGTCTTCAAGCGAGCCGCCGCCACGACCGACAATCAAAACATCCACTACCTGGCCAGACTTTCTGACGTATTGATTGAACAAGCGAATCGCATCGGCAATTTCGCGCGCGGCACCGACGCCTTGCACACGGACTGGAGCAATCAAAACGTCCACGCCGCGATTACGCCGCTCCAAAATTTGCAACAAGTCGTGCAGCGCCGCTCCCACAGGAGAAGTTATCACGCCGATGCGGCGAGGGAATCGCGGCAATGGACGTTTGCGCGCCTCGTCGAAAAGCCCTTCCGCCGCAAGTTTTTTGACTTGCTGCTCAAACGCAAGTTGCAACGCCCCAACGCCAACCGGCTCCAAGGTTTCGACCAGGATTTGATATTCGCCACGCGGTTCATAAACACTCAGCCGACCGCGCAAACGAACTTCCAGTCCATTTTCCGGCTGGAAGCGCAGCAACCGATTCCATTGCCGGAAAAACACTGCGCGCAATTGCGCGTCGTTGTCCTTGAGCGTGAAATACCAATGGCCTGAGGTATGGCGCTTATAGTTGGAGATTTCGCCCTGTACCTGCACCGCGTAAAATTCTGATTCCAACAAATCCTTGACGCTGGTAGTAAGTTCGCTGACGCTGAAAACACGTTGCTCAGCAAAAAGTGCGGCCATCAGCTTGGAGCTGGAATCATTCATAGAGGCATTCGCGGCAGTTGGAATTTTGCAAGGCGGCGTATGTTAGCACCCGCTCTGTAAGCCGTACAAGCAGCCTATCTGGCAGGGCATTGGCGTCTAACGGCACGAATTTCACCCGCCAGTCACGCGTGTTATATTTGGCTCAGCATTTGATCACCTTGAAATCAATCGTTCGTTACCAGGAGACCATGAGCAGACTCAACGTTAACATTGATCATATCGCCACCATTCGTCAGGCACGCCGTACGAATGAGCCCAATCCTGTTGCCGCCGCCGTCATTTGCGAACTTGCCGGCGCAAACGGCATCACCACACATTTGCGTAGCGACCGCCGCCACATTCAGGATTACGATTTAATCGCTCTCAAACAAGTGGTCATCACACACCTGAATGTCGAAATGGCTGCCACTGATGAAATGGTCGCCATCGCCACCAGCGTCAAACCTGATGCAGTGACACTCGTGCCCGAAAGTCCGCAAGAAATCACCACCGAAGGCGGCCTGGACGTCATCGCCCATCAACAGGCAATTCAATCCGCCATCAAGAAACTGACGCAAGCCGGGATTTTCGTTTCGTTGTTTGTTGATCCTGATCCCAAACAGATCAAAGCGTCGGCCAAACTGGGCGCGTTTCAGGTCGAGATTTGCACGGCGCAATACGCGCATTTGAACGAGCAGCCGGGCGATCCGACAGTGCGTCGCACCAAACAGATCGAAAACGAAGCCGAGCGCATTCGCACAGCGGCCAAGACTGCCGTGCGTGCCGGAATCAAAGTCGCAGCAGGGCACGGATTGACCTATCGCAACGTGGCGCACATCGCGCGCATCGCCGAAATCGAAGAGTTCAACATTGGCCACAACATCATTGCACGCGCCGCCCTGGTCGGATTGGATCAAGCCGTACGCGAAATGATCGCGGCCATTCGTCTGGCCCAAACCAAATAAACAAACGCTTCTATCCGAAAGCTATTACCTGAGAGCCATGCACAGTCGCTCCGCCCGGCAGATCGCTATCCTCACGCTTTTGCTTTGCGCCGTGCCGTTATCCGTCTGGCGCATAACAACCGGTCGCGCACAACAACCAACCGCCGCGCAACAGGGAAAAGCCGAAAGCGTCCGAAAACTCTCACCTCTGACCGAACGCGTGGTGTTGGTTTCAATCAGCGGTTTGCGCGCGGATTACATCAGTCAACCCGCCAATTTGCCCGAAAGTTTGCGCACGCGCATCCCGACGTTGCTGGCATTGCGCGCCAAGGGAGCATTCGCCATTGGCATAGACAGCGTCTATCCCACGCAGAGCCTGCCAGCGCACGCAACAATGGTAACGGGCGTGTTGCCCGCAGATCACGGCATCACGGCTGACGCTGCCTTCGATGAACAAACCGGAGCTCCCGCGACACAGCCGCACTGGCTGGCCAAAGAAATCAAAACCGATACATTGTGGGATTTGGCCGGACGAGCAGGATTGACCACAGCCGCGATTGGCTTTCCGCTGACCGCCGGGGCCAAGATCACGTTCAATGTGCCCGATATCCCCGGTGAACAGGGAAGCAACGCGTCTGAACAATTGCGCCGCGAATACACAACGCCGCCTGAACTCTTGGCAGAACTCTCGACACTGACGACAACACTGCCACCAAGCAATAAAAAAACGCCGCCTGAAATTGTGACGGCGCAAACGCAAGATCAATTTCGCGCTTCAGTGGCTGCGCACGTGCTGGAAAAACATCGGCCAAACTTGCTGGCTGTGCGCTTCACCTCATTTGAACTGGCGCAGCAAAAATACGGGATTGGTTCTCCAATCGCAGCGGCAACGCTGGAACGGCTGGACGCCGGTGTCGCCAGGATGCTGGCAGCGCTTGAACGCGCACAACTGACCGCAGGAACAACGATTTTGCTGCTTTCCGATTATGGCGTGACTCAGATCGAACGCGAATTCAGACCGAATGTCGTGCTGGCCCGAAAAAACTATTTGACGGCTGACGCGCAAGGGCACATCACCTCCTGGCGCGCAATCGCGCAAACCTTTGGCGGTTCGGCGGCAATCTTTCTCAAAAATCCGCAAGACGAAGCGACCATACGCGAACTCGAGAAAATCTATCAGGAGCTTGCCGCCGAAAGCGATGGCCCCTTGTGGCGCGTAACCAATCGCCGGGAAACCGCCAAACTCGGCGCTGATCCGCGCGCGGTTCTATACCTCGATGCCGCGCCGCTGTATGTGATGTCGCCGTCGTTGGGAGATTCACGCTTTGCCAATACAACCGAACGCGCCGCACACGGCTATTTGCCGTCACGCTCTGAAATGCGCGCCGCCTTGCTTGCGACCGGAAAGGGAATCAAACCCAGTGGAAAAATCGAATACGCACGTTTAACCGACATTGCACCAACCGTTGCCCGATTGTTGGGGCTGGAAATGAAAACGGCGCGTGGCAGATTATTGTCAGAAATTCTGCCAGCGCCGACGCCGTCAACCAGCAACGACAAATGATCTGTTACTGAATCACGTCGAGGGAATTTCGTTATGAACGTCTTCTGCCACCGTTGCGGAAACAATTTACCGGCTGACAGTCAGTTCTGTAATCGTTGCGGCACCAGATTACCGACCGTGAGTTCTCCGCGCCGGATCATGCCGCCGCCAGTTCCCTATCGGCGCACGGCTCAGCCCGTAGACGATCGCTACGAAGAAGAGGAAGAAGAGTATTACTACGAGGACGGCGACGAATACGTAGACGATGGTTACGAATACGAAGACGAGTATGTAGAGGAAGAAGAGGACGAAGAGGGGGAACCGGAACCAGGCGAAGACGTCGTCATCTTTCAAATCACTCAAGCTTTTTATCGTGTCGGCTTGCAGTATTTCGCCGCCATCGTGGCGTCAATGATCATCACGACACTGACAGCGCTATTGGCCGTCCCCATGTGGATCAGCCTGGTATGCTCGCTGATTTTCTTTATACCGCCGATCTACCGCCACATCATTCACAATCACACGGTCTATACATTGACCACAACAAAGATCGAAATCGAACACGGCTTTCTCTCCAAAAAATCCCAGAGCATCCCGCTGCGTCACGTACAGGATGTGACAGTCAGCGAAACCTTGCGCGAACGCTTGCTGGGCATCGGAGACGTGTTGATTGACAGTGCGGCATTGGACAGTAAAATATCGCTCGACGACATCAACAACCCGCGCAAATACGCAGATTTGATCCTAGAACAAGCGCAGCGTTGGAATTGACCGTACGCGATTCCGCGTGTTGACCAGCTTTCAAATTCCACTTTGCTTGCTCGCGGCGCGGCGACCCATCGGCATGAGCGTTTTTCAGGAGGGTTGCATTGCCTAAGTTTATCTTTGATTCCCTGCCGCAAATTTCGCTGCGGTTGTCTGCCCTGCTGCTTGCGTCGTTGTTGTTAGTCGCGCAAGCCTTTGGCCAAACATCCAATCAATCGGCGTCCCCTGCGCCCCCGACACCAGCGTCATCACCCAAAACTCCGCCGGTGGTGTTGCCAGATAAATTGACCGAGACCTGGCGCGCGCTCGGGGCAAGCAAGACACTCGGCGCAACAGAAAGCGCTGTGTTACCCGATGGCGAAATCCTGACCGAATACGATTTACAGACGCTGACCAACCGCACCTATACCAATGGGCAAAGCAGAATCACCGTCGAAATTTTCACGCTTGGTTATCCGTCTAGCGCGTATGGCTTGTTGACCTTCAATCGCGAAACGCTGGCCAGCAATCGTCAGGAATTTCAATCTGGTCGCTATCTGATCAGTGTCGCCAGCGAAAAGCCCGCAACAACAATTGACGCTTCCCTGCTCGCAGCGCTCAAACAGATGTTCCCGTCCAGCGCCGAAGACGTTCCCTCACTGCCATCGCAATTACCGACACAAAACAAAATTGCGAATTCAGAACGCTATGTGGTTGGCGCAGCGGCGTTGGCGCGCTTGCAAGGCTTCAGTGAGCTGAAAGAGATCGTTTCCTTCACGGGGGGCGCAGAAGCCGTGACCGCCAACTACAACAACGGTAACGGACAAATGCGGGTATTGATCGTCGAATACCACACACCGCAATTGGCCACGGATGGGTTTGCCAACTTGCAAAAGTATTTTGATGGATTGAGTCAGGAAGAAAAGACGCGGCGTATCCTCAAGCGCGTGGGCAATTTTGCGATCTTCGCAGTTGGTGTGCAAGATCAGTCTGCGGCTGATGTGATCATCCGCCAAATCAAATATGCGCCCAAAGTTTATTGGGAAGGTAGCCAGCTACGCGACATTCCTTTGAGCTTCAGGCCGCCTGACGAAGTCGCAGTCAACGAAGCAGAACAAACAGCCAGGGTGTTGATTCGCACGTTTTACTGGATTGGCGTCATGCTGCTTAGCGCTCTGTCTTTGGGCATTCTCACCGGCGGCACATTCTTCTATTGGCGTAGACACCGCCGCCGCAAACTCGGCCTGGACGATTTGTTCAGCGATGCAGGCGGAACTGTCCGGCTCAATCTTGACGAATATTTACTTTCGGAAGAAAAGCCCGTCGTCAAACAAATTGGAAAAGGCGATCAGTAAGCTTTCAGGGAATTGGAACAAAATCGGTAGTAACGTGGTGTGATTGCTGAAAAAAGGCAAAAAAACTGGCGGCCATAGTTGAGAACCCACCCCAGACTCTCTATGACCGCCATTATCAGGAGGTTCACCCGTGCCTCTAATAACGAAGCCCTACCATAAAGGTTCCGCAAACCTCGCAATTAATTGCAGTTAAGGAAGATTGTATGAGAACGTTCAAAGCCTCATCGGCATGATGATATAGCGGAAATCGTAATCGCTTTCGTTCTTCGCACGAAGCTGTGCTTGCGACTGTCCGTCCTTAAATTCGAGCACAATCTCGCCATCAGACACCACGCCAAAGAAATCCAATAAGTATTGCGCATTGAACGCGGCATTGATCACCGGGCCGGCATATTCAACCGGCATGGTTTCTCCGGCTTCGCCCACATCTGAAGCTTGTGAGGTGATATTCGCTTGCCCTTCCGTCACGTCGAATTTGATCGCGTGAGAACGCTCATCAGCCATCAAGGCAACGCGTCTGATTGCCGCCGCCAAGGGCCCTGCTTCAGCCGCCACGCGATTATTATTCTCTTTAGGTAGGACGAGGTCGTAATTCGGAAATTGCCCGCTCAGCGTGCGCGAAATCAGCAACCGTTTGCCAAAGCGGAAAAACAGATGATTTTCCGTATAACCGAATTCCACCGACTCTTCGGTTTCTGCGCTCAATCGTCCCAGTTCAGCCAACGTCTTGCGCGGAATCAACACGTCCAGCTTCTTTTCTCCAACTTCGGCCTTGTGTTCGATAAACGACAACCGGTGCCCGTCGGTGGCAACCATACGCAAATGATTGTCGCCGACTTCGAACTTGGCGCCGTTGAGCGCATAGCGCGATTCTTCGTTGGTGATCGCAAACGAAGTGCGATTGATAAACGTGCGAATCACGTCTGCCGGGACAGCGGTGTATTCGCCCTGAAAATCATGAATTTCAGGAAAATTGTCTCGGGCCAATCCCAACATTTTGAACCGCGAGCGTTCGCATACAATCCCCACCTGATCACCATCGCCGCGTTTGAGTTCAATTTCGGCTTCAGGCAAAGCGCGCACAATCTCAAACAGTTTCTTGGCCTGCAGACAAATCGAACCTTCCTGTTTGATTTCTGCCACACAGCGCGTGGAAATCGAAACGTCCAGGTCTGTGCCCTTGATTCCCAGCTCGCCGTCTTTCGCTTCCAGCAACAAGTTGGAAAGGATCGGAATGGTGCTTTTCTTTTCGACCACTCCCTGGATCAAGTTCAGCTCTTTCAAGAATGCTGTTTTGCTAATCTTCAGGTGCATCTATGGCTCCCCTCTTGGTTCCGTGATTTCGACCTTGCCTTACGACTGCGTTCAGTAACTTACGCGCTGTTTTCTGCTTTTACTATTCTCTAAAAACAATTACTTAAAACTCTAGTAATAGTAGTAGGAGCTGTGGAAATGTGGAAAACAAAAGCAACTTATAGCGTCCAAGCAATTTAACCGTCATTTGCCTTGTGGGAAAGATTGTGAACGCAAGGTGAGAAATCGGCTCATCTGTGGAAAACAATCTGCCGTCACCTGTTTTCCTCAAGATATCCACAGCCTTCCACAGCAGATCCACAACCCCGGCTGTGGATAACTTGCCTAAGTCTATTTACAGCTATCAATTAAGCTGTTAATAACTCTGTGGAAACTTCCCTTTTGATCATACAGGTCTCCGATCTTGTTAATGCTATGGAGAACCGTTGTATGGTGTTTTCCGCCAAACTCCCGGCCAATTTCCGGCAAGCTGGCTTTGGTCAATGTTTTACAAAGATACATGGCAACCTGACGCGGGACGGCGATATTTCTGGCGTTTGATTTTGACTTCAGCTCTGTCACCTTCAGGTTGTAATAGTCGGCGACGATTTTCTGGATCGTTTCGATGGTGATTGAGCGCTCTTCCTCTTCAACCAGGTTTTTCAGCGCTTCTTGGGCCAGTGAGAGGTTGATCGGCTCGCCTTTGAGCGAAGACAAAGCGGTCAAGCGTACCAGAGAGCCTTCCAGCTCGCGGATGTTTGACCTGATCTTGTTGGCGATGAACATCGCGACATTGTCGGGCAATTCCAGTTTGTCCATCTCTGCTTTGCGGCGCAGGATGGCGACCTTGGTTTCCAGGTCCGGCGGTTGGATGTCGGCGATCAAACCCCATTCAAACCGCGAATGCAGCCGCTCTTCCAGCGTGGGAATGTCACGCGGCGCGCAATCAGACGAGATGATGATCTGTTTTTGCCGGTCATACAGCGCGTTGAATGTATGGAAGAACTCTTCCTGAGTGCGTTCCTTGCCGGCAATGAATTGAATGTCGTCAATCAACAGCACATCAATCGAACGATAGCGTTCGCGGAACGTCATTGTTTGATCGTAACGAATGGCGTTGATTAGCTCATTCATGAACTTTTCTGCCGAGATGTAACACAACCGCAGATGCCGAAACTGCTCTTTGACGCGATGTCCAATGGCGCACATCAAATGCGTTTTGCCCAATCCCACACCGCCATACAGATACAGAGGGTTATACGTTTTGGACGGCGCATCAGCCACCGCTAACGACGCGGCGTGCGCAAATTGATTACAGGAACCAACAACAAACGTTTCAAACGTATATTTCTGGTTGATCGACAACTCCATCGGCTCAGTTTCAGAAAAACGCGGATACGCGACGGTTGCTTGTTGGTAATTGGCAGGTGGTGTTGCGGTTGCGCTGACCGGTTCAGTTGCCGGAGCGCTTGCGCGGGCAGAAAAGTTGAAATTCAGACCCACGCCCTCGGCAGCGCGGGCTTCATTGGGAACGACCTCGAAATTGATTGAGCTAGCTTGCAGTCCGGCTTCCTCCAGCGACTCTTCCAACACGTCGCTGTAGTTGTTGGAAATCCAGTCCTCAAAAACGCGGTCAGGAACGCGCAGCTTGAGAACTGAATCCTCGTGGCCCAGGAAGACGATCGGTTTAAACCACGTCGTGAAGCTTTCGTGATTGACCCTCTTCTCTATGGCGTGAAGCACGGAATCCCAGAGATTAGCTTCGCTCATAAAAACACTTTTGCGCTCTTGCGACGAAATTTCGTGGCGTTGCTGTATGCAATAAATGGCCACACGAATCCTCGACGAGAGCGTCAAATCCTCGGTTCAGAGACAACTTTTCCAGAGATTTTTCCACACTGTGGAAAACCATGTGGATAATCCAGATGGCAGTGGCAACCCTTTTGTAATCAGTGCTTTAAAGTAAACTAGCCGACTGTCATTGAAGTGCGGGAAGGCTAGCATAAGGGCTGTGGCTTTGCAAGAAGATGACCCCCTGTGAAAGGCTCGTAAGTGGGTTGTCTGCGAGTCAGAAATCATCGCCTTTCCCGGACTAGCCGTGCATAATGCGGTTACAAGTAGAGACAAGCCCAACATCTTGTTTTGCTCTTTTGGCAAGCACAGGCAGAAAAATTTTTAGAGATTTTTTCGAAGCGAGGAAGACCACCCGATGAGTGATTTGCAAACTGCTCCTTACGGTTCGTGGAAGACACCGATTACCTCGGATTTGATCGTCGCCGGGACGATTGGCTTGGTTCAGGTCGCATTGGATGGCGATGACATTTACTGGATCGAAGCACGCCCGCAAGAAAAAGGGCGCAATGTTATTGTCAGGCGGACGCCAGATGGCGCGCTTACAGATGTCACGCCCGCGCCATTCAACGCACGAACACGTGTGCACGAATACGGCGGCGGCAGTTTTCTGGTGCATCGTGGCGAAGTTTTCTTTTCGCACTTTGCCGATCAACGCCTTTATCGGCAAGCTGGTCAACAAGCGCCGCAAGCCCTCACCGCAGAAGCCGAGTTGCGTTATGCCGATGCCATTTACGACCCAACCCGGCAGCGATTGATTGGTGTGCGCGAAGATCACACCGTCGCAGGGCAAGAAGCCGTCAACACAATCGTCAGCATTGCACTCACAGGCGAACCAGGCGCACAGCAGGTTTTGACCGGCGGGCATAGTTTTTACGCTTCGCCGCGGCTCAGCCCCGATGGAACGCAATTGGCCTGGATTTGCTGGGATCATCCGCGAATGCCCTGGGACGGCACGGAGCTTTGGGTGGCTGATGTGCAGGCAGATGGTTCACTCGGCCAGCAACGATTGATTGCCGGAGGAGCCGAAGAGTCTGTCTTTCAGCCAGAATGGTCGCCGGATGGCGTGTTGCATTTTGTGTCGGATCGCACAGGGTGGTGGAATCTGTATCGCTGGCAATCTGGTCAGTGCGAAGCGTTGTTGCCGATGGCGGCAGAATTCGGATTGCCGCAATGGGTGTTTGGGATGGCAACGTATGGATTCGCTTCGCCCACCAACATTGTTTGCACATTTATCGAGCAGGGATTTTCGCGCTTCGGTCTTTTGGATTCGGCGACGGGCACCTTGGAACGAATCGAAGTTCCCTATGCGCGTATTGACGGCATTCGCGTGGATGCCAAGCGCGCGGTCTTTCTGGCGGCGTCGCCCACAGAAACCGCCAGGATTGTCAGTTTCAATCTGGCGACGCGAGAGTTTGAAACGCTGCGTCGTTCCAGTGAACTCGCGCTTGATCCGGGCTACATTTCCGCGCCGCAAGCCATCGAGTTCCCTACCGAAAACAATCTGACGGCGCACGCGTTTTTCTATGCGCCGCGCAACAAGGATTTTGCCGCGCCCGCTGGTGAACGTCCGCCCCTGTTGGTGATGATTCACGGCGGGCCAACATCAGCGACTTCGCCGACCTTGCGGCTGGGCATTCAGTATTGGGCTTCGCGCGGGATTGCCGTGCTCGATGTGAATTATGGCGGCAGCACCGGATACGGGCGCGCATACCGTCAGCGATTGAATGGCAACTGGGGCGTGGTGGATGTGGATGATTGCGTGAATGGCGCATTGTATTTGGCACGGCGAGGGCTGGTAGACGGCGACCGGTTGGCCATCACCGGCGGCAGCGCAGGCGGATACACGACGCTCTGTGCCTTGGCGTTCCGCGCTGTGTTCAAAGCGGGAGCCAGTCATTACGGCGTCAGCGATTTGATTGCGCTCGATGAAGACACGCATAAATTCGAATCGCGTTATACGTTTGGATTGGTTGGCACCAGTCACGATTTATACCGCGCCCG
>JAEUQO010000285.1 GCA_016789605.1 Acidobacteriota bacterium | reverse complement strand
ATTGTGTTTCAATCCCACATTGGATACGACTCAGCTACTCAGAAACGGTCGAGCGACCGGTACCCCGGAGATACCTTTTGTTTCAATCCCACATTGGATACGACTCAGCTACTCAGTGTGTCGCCCGATAATTCGAAGTTTGTGGCGATCAGTTTCAATCCCACATTGGATACGACTCAGCTACTCAGCTTGTCCGTAAGGCCAAGCTTCAAAGACGGGCATAAGTTTCAATCCCACATTGGATACGACTCAGCTACTCAGTGGCGGGGTTCTCGACTTTCTCATCGGCGATATCAAAAAGTTTCAATCCCACATTGGATACGACTCAGCTACTCAGCCAGCATTACTACAACAGCGACCTGAACAGGGTTTCAGTTTCAATCCCACATTGGATACGACTCAGCTACTCAGGCTCTGCCTTGCGGTTCTTCAGGTGGTTGAGCTTGGTTTCAATCCCACATTGGATACGACTCAGCTACTCAGGGCGTGGAAGCAGTTCGAAACCGATAATGTTAGTAAAGTTTCAATCCCACATTGGATACGACTCAGCTACTCAGACAGTCATAAGTCAAAAACGAGGGGCTGTGCTTGCTCAGTTTCAATCCCACATTGGATACGACTCAGCTACTCAGCGATAACGTACCACATAACGTACAACACCAGCGATACGTTTCAATCCCACATTGGATACGACTCAGCTACTCAGCTTGAACTTTTGCCGGCTTCACGTACTTCTGTACATGGTTTCAATCCCACATTGGATACGACTCAGCTACTCAGGGTCGCGCGAGGCAAAAATCTCGTGAGGCTGCTCAAGGTTTCAATCCCACATTGGATACGACTCAGCTACTCAGTGGATGCTTATATCAGGACCACCTGCGTGGCAGCATAGTTTCAATCCCACATTGGATACGACTCAGCTACTCAGCCCCGGCGCGCGCCCAACAAGACCAGCGTGCTTTAAGTTTCAATCCCACATTGGATACGACTCAGCTACTCAGTTCAAACTCCGGATTGTGGAAGTTAAGGAAGGCGAAGTTTCAATCCCACATTGGATACGACTCAGCTACTCAGGATGAAGTCCGCACCCGCTGGCAGGGGGAAGTTAAGTTTCAATCCCACATTGGATACGACTCAGCTACTCAGTTTGATTGGAACGACTTTTTTTGCCAACGCTCTGAGGAGTTTCAATCCCACATTGGATACGACTCAGCTACTCAGCTTACCATGAAGCCAATAACGCTCAGGGATTGGGGTTTCAATCCCACATTGGATACGACTCAGCTACTCAGTCAGTCTATCTGAACTTCATGACCAAAACAGTCCCTTAGTTTCAATCCCACATTGGATACGACTCAGCTACTCAGACCTGAGACTGTAAGTATCACAAATCAGGGGAGTTGGGAACCTGATTTTGCACATCGCGCAACGCGGCCTGGCAACGGGTCGGCGGGGCATCGGTGAATTGGGCGTAACGCATTGAGAAAAAAAGAGTTCATATCGGTCGTTGAAAGCAAGCGCAAAAATCAGCGTCAACTCTTGTGGATGGCACAGTTAGCAAAAACCGTATGGAAATCATTCGAGCATGTGCAATGGGACAATTGTTGTGCCAAATGATCGGAATTTTGCCGCTCAGACAATAATTAATGGCGGATCAGAGGTCATTTTGCTGGCGGCGGTTGCTTCGATGCGGCGTTGACAGGCTTCGCACAGGTAATAGAACCTCACTTCGTCCAGGCGTTCCCGGACGATTTCATAAACGGCCTGTTTCATACGCAATATTTCGCGCGGCGTCAGCCAGCATTCGACCACGCTTTTTTGCACATGCGTGCCAAATTGTTTGAGCGTGTCGTGCAACCGGGTGCGGCGGCGGTCATCGGACAAATCATAGGCGACAATTACCAGCATAAGCGCTCCTTTTTTGGGGAATCGTCCACGAAGTAATACGAAGTCAGCACGAAGGGAAAACAGGACGGGGTTGTTTTCCCATCGTCATCTTTGTGCGACTTTGTCAGCGAGGTCAGGTTTTAGATCAGATTTCATTTTGGCGTACGGGTTTTGCCACAAAGGCACAGAGGCACAGAGGTTTCCAAGTATTTCTCTGAACCTGCGTGACTCGGAATATCGCAATTTCTTGGCTCCAGCGGAGCCGGATGTTTCTAGCTACTAGGCGTTATTGCTCTCCAAGCTCCGTGGGAGCGGCAGGCGCGCACCTGCCGCTCCTATGGAGCGACGGAGCATTTTTACTCGAACAGCTATAAATATGCCGCTCTTACGGAGCTAAGAACGCCAAGGGCCTCACGGAAATCAAAGATCAGCTCCCCCAAAAAGTGGGTGATGACCAGAGTTACGAACCTGTTCCAACAAACTCCGCACACCCCACCGAAATTGATCTAAACAGGGCTTACACAAAAGGGGAAAAAAGGGAGCTTTGCACCGATTGGTTTAGCGAGCGGGACGCTCGCGCTCCCAGCTTTTGCGTAAGTTCTGCTAAAAATCAATCTGACAAGCCGGGCGGTTCAGGTTCCTGTGCCGGAACTGTTTTGCGTTCTTTGAAACTGGCCGCTAATTCGGCGTCAAAGGGGTTATAGGCGGCGGCTTCGCCCTGTAACACGCGCGCCAGATGGCGCGTTTGATATTCAAACAACTGGCGATAGGTGGTGCGAATATTGAGCGGCGCGTAATACACCGGTTCGGCCAAGGCGCCGGCATAGAGCGCGAAAAAGCGTTTGAGCGAAGCCGGCATCAAACGAATGCGTCCTTGTTCGTCGTTGTAAAAATCGCTTTTGGTCAAGGTGCGTTTGTTCAGCGTGGTCAGCACCAGACGGTCAATGATGACGGCGCGAAACTCTTCGGTCAGGTCGCTGACCAGGGCAGCGTGGCCGTGTCGGGGGCGGTGAAAATATCCCATATACGGGTCTAACCCGACCAGATTCACCACGCCGTGCAAATTGTTGTATACCAGGCTGTAGCCCAGACTGAGCAACGCGTTGACTTCGTCGCTGGGCGGGTGATACACGCGCGCCGGAAAGTCAAAATCGGCTTTGAGCGCGGCGCGAAAGGCCTTGAAATATTCGGCGGTTGCCGTGCCTTCAAACCCGCGCACCGATTCGATGTCGGTCGCGGCGCTGACTTTGGGCAACAAACGTTCCAGCGCCTGAATGGGCGTGTGGCCCGCTTCGTTGGCGCTTTCGCGCAACCGGCGCTGGCGGCGGATCATGGCCAGCATGTTTTTGATTTTGCCGGTGACCAGCGCGGCTGACGTGCGCAAACAGAATTCCGCATTTTGTGCGTGTTCATATTGGCGCTGGCGCAACAGGGCGCTTTTGGCAAATTCAGGTTGCAAACGTCCGTGGTATTTGCCGGTCGTGCTGAGAAAGGCGACATCCACGCCCTGTTGCATGCAAAACGTGGCGGCGCTGGTGGTCAGAATGACGTTGCCAACGGCGACGATCTGTTCCAGTTTGAAGGCTGGGACTTCTTGCAACACTTTCTTTTCCTTGCGTACGACGATGCGCCCGGCGTTAAACCGGATCGTCGCGCCTTGTTCGGTGACATAAAGAACTGACATCACGTTTTCCTCCGTTTGGAAAAAGTTTCAAGTTTCGAGATCACGCTTCAGCGTGTGCGGGAAGCGGCAGACACGCTGAAGCGTGAACTCTGAACTGGTACTCTGAGCGTTAATTTTGTTGTTTGACCTTGACCAAGGCGGGCCAGTTTTCCAGCCAGACGATGATCGTGGCCCCGGTGTAATCCACTTCGATGACATACCCCAGCGCGATCAGCGCATTGGCAATCAGGTCAAGATGCTGGGTCACAGGGTCTGTATTCATTTGTCGCCGCCTTTCAGGTGGCGTCCGGCAAAGGCTTTTAGTTGTTGCCAGCGCGCGCCCGCTTCGGTTTTGGCGCGCTCGCCGATTTTGGTTGCCGCCGGGGCGATTTGCGCCGGAGCCTGGCGAATCGCGTCTTTGGCTTCGCGCCACCAGGCGGCCAGCGGCAGGTTTTCATCCGGCGGCGCAGGAGCGGCGGCAACCAAATGCGGATGAAAGCGGTATCCCAACCATTCGATGTTTTGGTCAAACCGCCGAATCCAGGTTTTGGCCGGATGCAACGTCAACCGCAACCGCTGCAATTCACGCGCGGCCAGTTCCAGGGCTTGATGGGCGCTTTGTTCGTCACGCGCCGCAATGACGAAATCATCGGCATAGCGCGCCAGATGCAATCCGTGCCGTTGCAAGGCCAAATCAAACGGATGCAAATAAATGTTGGCCAACAACGGTGACAGCGATCCGCCCTGCAACGTGCCCGTGCCATTGCGGCGCGCCCATTTTTCGCGCACCAACCGCGAGGCCATCGGATAGGCCGCCGCCGCCAGCACGGTTGCGCCAGCAATTGTCAATGTCAGGGGCGACACGTAACGTCTGACCTTGGTCGCCGAGGTTAATAAAAACAACGCGCCATCGCGGCCCAGCCGTTTGAGCGATTCGTTGCGCGCCCTGCGCCGCAATTCGTCTTGCGCGGCCTGATCCAGCGGGGCGTCTGCCGTGGCCGCGCCATAAAATTGATTGGGCGGATACCCGCCATACTGGCCATAACCGTATGCCGTGTTTTCTTCCAGCAAATTGCCGACGGCCGCATTGACTGCGCCGGTGGCGTAATCGCCCAGGCGTTCTGTCAGGCTGCGCTGATCGCTGGCGTCTGTTTCTTCCGTGGGAAACACCTGACCGCAATCCAGCCACATGCGCAACAAGGCAAGCACGCGTTTGTCGCGGATGCGGGCGGTGACCTGTTCCATCAACAAATCGTGATCGAGCGAACCAAACAAATCGCTGATGTCGCTGCCCAGCACATACACGTCGCCGCTGGCGCGATAGGCCAGCAACTGTTCGACCGCCATTTGCACATTGCGTCCGGGGCGGAACCCGAAACTGACGGGGCTGAATGCCGGTTCAAAAAACGGCTCGAGGGCGTTGAGCATCGCGCGTTGCACAATGCGGTCTTCGACGGTCAAAATCGCCAGCGTTCGGGTGCCGCCGTTGGACTTTTTCAGCTCGAATTTGCGCGCGGGCATCGGGTAATAGCGCCCATCACGCAATTTGCCGCTGAGCGTGATCAGATTGGCTTGCAACGCGCGCTCAAAATTTGTGATGGTGACCAGATCAATGCCTGCCGCACCCTTGTTGGTCCGCACTTGTTTCCACGCCGTCATCAAATTGGCGGGATCACACACAGATTCAAAAATACCTGTTCGATTGTTCATTGCGATTCCTCCTGGAAAAAGGGATTTAGATCATTTTTCAATTCGCTTTACGGATTGGCCACAGAGCCACGGAGGCTCAGAGAAATGCTTAGAAACCTCTGTGGCTCTGTGCCTCTGTGGCAAAACCCATACGCCAAAATGAAATCTGATCTAGAGTTCAAGCTTCAGCTTTGATAACCCCGACCAGCCGAAGCTTGAACGCTGAACAGTTTTCATCGTTTCCGGTACGCCGCTTCGGTGACGACCATCGTTCCGGCGGCGAAATCTTCCGGGCGTTGTCCGCTCGGAGTGAGCAGCACAAACGAGAGCGCCACCAGGTCGTACACAAATGCCCATAACATCCAGCCGGGCAGGCAATAGGCGGCTTGCGCCAGTGCCATGCCCATGCGCCGCATCGCCGCTTGCCACCAGGCGCAGCGCGCACGCGAGCCGTCTTGCACCACGCGCAGGCGGCAAATCAGTTTGCCGAAACTGCGTCGTTGCGGTCCGGCGTCGCGCAGCCAGTGCCAGGCAAACACGACCAGAATCCATTCCGGCCAGAAATAGCCCGCCACGATGAAGGGCAACGGAACCAGCCGGTCAATGACGTCGGCCAACAAACGGCGCGCAAGCGGTGCGCGCGGCCACACGCCGTTGCCGGATGTTTGCGTGGCCGTTGCCGGTTGCGCCGGTGTTTGAGCGGTTGCACCGAGACTTGCCAGGCGGGTTTCGAGAAAAGACCGCGCATGCTGAAAAAGTGGTTGAGCCATTGAGTTGCCTCCTTTGTTGGTGATCGGTCGTGGATTGCGATGGATCGGTGAGGCAGTGAGAACTCTCAGCCCCCTCAATCACGCGCGCACAATAGCGATGCGCGTGGCCGAGCGCAGTCAGAGAATGGTGGCGGAAAGGTTGCCGGAAAGATGAGAGAAAGGTTGTTGCGGAAACGGAATTTTCGCCGGTGAGGTTATTTGCGCGGCCAGCGGATTTCGATCAGGTTTTTGTCCAGGCTCAAACCATATCGTGTTCCGCCCCATTGGCGGCGCGAATCAATCCTGATGGAAAGCGATTGCAGGGCTTTGTTGATCTTGCTGTGATACGACATCAGTATGTCGGCATCGAGTTTGCCCTCGCTGGCTTCTTCCAGTTGTTCTGCCGTGCCGCTGTAAAACTGGCGGTAAAAATCGTAAAAGCGGCGTTCGGCGGCGGCAGGGTTATCAAAACAGGCCTGACATTCGGCACAGACGGGGCGTTCGCGTTCGACGCAAAAATTGACTTTGTTGTCAGCGTAATAGGCCATCAGCGCCAGTTTGACGCCGCGCAGGGAAATCGGCTTGGTGCCAAAGCGCGCTTGTCCTTCGGCCATTTCAATGACCAGGCGATTGGGCGTGCTTCGATCAAGGCGCTGTTGGGCAATGGTAATCAGTTGCTGCAAACCATTTTCTACTTTGACGACATCGTCTCCCAAAGTATTGCGGAGTCGCACAAAGGGAATTTGCGCGACTTCCAGTTTGGCTTCATCGGTATTGATGATCGAAAGTTTGTTGCCGACGCGAATCGGCAATGGCTGATTTTCTTTGGGCGGGAAAAAGAAATCCGGATTGGTCTCAAACTCTTCGTTGATGACCACGTGCGTTAGTTCGTCATCTTCGCGCCCGTACATCATCAGCGCCAACATCATATAGGCTGACATCGTGCGCCGTCCGCCACCCAACGAACAGTGCAGCACCGTGTTTGGATCGGCAGTCAATTCTTTGATAAACCCCAACAATTCCGAGGCCAGCGTTTCGTTATCGGCTGATGAGCGAATGTCTTCGAGCGGCGTTTGTGTTCCGTCCGCATTGCGCCGTTTGAAAATCAACAGGTTCTGCCGGGTGAATTCGATCTCCCAGCCGATTTCATATTCGCGCTGAAAGGCGGCCAGCGCCCCTTCGTCACCGCCCAATCGATGCCAGGCGATGTCCGCGCCTTTGGCAGTGGTCAAAATGTACACCGCCGAAATCGGCACCGGCGGTTGCCGTTTGATGGCCAGCACATACAACGTTTCGGTCACGATTTGCGGCGTGTTGCCCGTGACCGCCACCAAAATATGTTGTTTGGCGGCAGGGCGTTGGACATTTTGTGGTGTGGGTTTTTTAGGCATAAGCAGTAGACAACCGTTTGGCGGGGGACCAGGAGCGCGAGCGTCCCGCTCGCTAAAATAAAAGGTGCGAAGCTTCCTCTTACCGAACCTGAATACTGATTTCGCTTTTGATGTCGGTTGGCGTTCGATCCAGTAAAAATGGGCGAAAGCTCCATTGGCGCAAAGCCGTGAGGGCGGCTTCGCGCAAGAGCGGGTCACCTTGGACGACTTCGGCCTTGGTCAGATGACCCGATTTCGACAAATAGACCGTCACCACAACCGAACCTGAAACGCCCACCTGTTTTGCCTGGGGCGGCAAAATCGGATTCACCCGTTTGGTGACGTATTGCATGAATTCTTTCCCGCTGATGGTGAACGGGTCATCATCATCCTGCTGCTCGGTGGCAATGGCAGGCTCTCTTGGACGAATACGGGGCCGTTCAGATAAAATCGGTTCAGGCCGCGCCGGTTCCGGTGTTGCTGGCGGCGTTGGTTCTGTCGCCTTTTCATCGGCGTGTGGGGGTTGATCCGGTGCCGGTGTTGGCTGTTGACTTGGCTCTGGCGCGGGTGTCAACGCCGTGGCTTGGGCCGCTTCATACAATTGACGCGCCTGAACAATCAGGTTCTTTGCTCCGGCCAGGTCGCCATTTTTTCTGGCCGTGACCGCATTGCGCCGAAAATCTTCCGCTTGCCGCCACTGCTCCGCCGCTTTTTGCGGGGCTTGGGCGTCGGTCGCGGCGCGGCGCAATGTGTTTACTTCGGCCAGCAATTCTTCAAACGTAGAACTTTCGGCCATTCGCGCATTCAAGGCATCCCAAAATCCGATCACTTGCCGATAGCGCTCTTCCGCCGCTCTGAAATTGCCTCGTTTGAACTCGATTTCAGCATCGCGCCAGGCGGCGTCGGCTTGATTGATAAACTCTGCATATTCCCGCTGTTGTTGTTTGCCCCGGACTTTTTTCAGGGCTAACTCTGCGGCTGTTCGCACCACGGCAGCGCCGCCCCTGTCGCCTTTATATAGCGTCATCAGGGTTGGCCACGCCCACCAAAGCGCACCGCCCAAGACCGCCAATACCAATAATTTGCGCAAACCGGAAACCACGGTTTGCCATCTTGCCTTGCGCTCTTGCGCTTCTTTTTCGCGCCGTGCGTGCAGCAGTTTGACCTCTTCCAAACGGATTTCTTGCGCGCGCACCTGTTGCGCCTGTTCCGCCTGTGCTTTTCGTTCGCGTTCGGCGCGCGCTTTTTGCTCCTGCTGACGGCGCGCATCTGCTTCCTTCTGCGCCTGCGCTTCGACGTCTGGATCATCGTAAATGGCCGCGACCAACGGGCGCGGAATCGCTGATTGCGCACACACAACGCCAATGGCTTCGATCAGATAATTGACCGCATTTCGCGCGTCGCGGTCACTGTACGTCGAACCTTCCAGGCCGTGAACGAATGCGTTTCTGACCTTTACGGCCCAAAACACTTGGTCAATTTTGTCAAAGAGATGTTTGAACGCATTGATGCGCTCGCCCAAACTTGGCTCTCTGCCTGCGTCGTTTAGCAAATTGGGATTGCACAAACGCAGCAGGTATTCCAACAGCGCAGTCAAATGCATCAGCTTGCTGCCCGCGCGCTGTTCACGTTCGATTTGCGGAATGGTGAGAAACGTCGGAGGAAGCATGGCGGCTAACCCTCAGCATTGGTTTTCAGAATCGGGAAAAGGTTTATGGCTTGAGCAATGGCCTTGCCCCTTGTTGCTACTTTTGCATGGCAACAACCGTAGCGAGACACAAAATAGAGCAGCCTCTAAATTCTGTAAACTCCCGAACATGGAAATTCTCTGGGAAGGCTAAAAATTCTTGTTAGAAGGCGCATTAGATATGATTTCATTTTTGTGTACGGGGGTTGCCACCGAGGCACAGAGCCACAGAGGTTTCCAAGTCTTTCTCTGAGCCTCCGTGACTCTGTGGCCAATCCGTAAAGCGAATTGAAAAACGATCTAGGGGGCTTGGCAAGCAGAATGATGGGACGGCAAATCGGAATGTTGCGCTGGGCAGGGAAGCGATTGGCGTCGCAAGGCGGAACGTTTCTGTTGATAAGCAGAATGTTGCTGTCGCCAACCGGAAATTTCCGGTCGGCAAGGGGATTGTTGGGGTTGCCAACCGGAATGTTGCCAGGAAAAGGCGAACTAGTTCAGGCGAAGACCGGAAGGGCCGGGGATTCCGCCAGTGCCAAGGGGGGGCGAACGTCGCCGGAAGGTTATTTGGCTGGTTCTTTGCCCGCTTTGGCGGGAACTTTGCGGGCAAACCGTTTGCTCAATTCGTCGAGCGTGTCATTGAGCGACGCCGATTTGCCGGTGGCTTTGGCCAGGGAATACACGGCCAGGGCGGCGGCATAGGCTTCGCTGTTGATGACGATCGAAGTGTTTTCAAATTGTTCCCACAATTGGGTTAAGGCGAGTCCGATGGGTTGCAAGGCTTCGCTCAATTCGACGTCTTTGCGCATTTCTTCGACGTTGAACATGCGCGGCAAAATGTCAGGGTTTTGATGGGCGACTTCCAGGGCTTTGTGGATAAACGCGCGGCTTTTGTCGCCGGGGCGCGGCAAACTGCGTCGTTCTTCGGGCGAAAGATGGATTAAAAAGGGGAGCCTTTGTTTGATGGTATTGATGGCGGCGAGAATGGCGTCTACGTCGGCTTGGGTTAACGACGCGCTGATGCGATTTTCAATCATGGAAATTCTCCTGGCGAGCGCGCGGCCCGCAGTTGGGATTGACCGGCGGGATCGGCGCTGGCATCGGAGCAGAATGGCCGAATGACTGATTGCGATTCCGCCGCATTTCGGGATGATGGCCTCATCCCACAACTTCGACGCGGGCGAAATATAGCATGATTGGTCACAGAAATCTTGGTTGATGGCGAGATTGTGTGAAGTTTTTAGTTGGAAATGGATGGTGAGGGGTCAAAGTAATAGTATCCAAATCCAACCGGGAAAGTTAACCTCAAGAACAAAAAGTCCAAGGGGGGAATTTCACAGGTAATTCTTGCGATAGGCGAACCCGATGTCTCTCAGATTTTGTAGCGCCACGACATGGTCACTGCTGATGCCAAATTTTCCATTTTCAAGCCGGTAGGTATAAAACAATGGTGGCATCTGGTTGGTTGTCCCCAGCAAATGCGCCAGGATGCCGCAGGCTAATGCGGCGTGTCCATGTGGGACGATGCCTGCATCTGCTTCTTTGAGAAATGGCAAGGCTGCCTCGGCCATTGTTTGGGCGGTCGTCATGATGGCTTGCTGATCAGTGAGATCAACGTGCCCGAATTCGCTTTGACCGAGCACAAGAACGCCATTGACTTCAATGTCTTTATGCCCAGACATATTGTACACGCGCGGGATGGTCTGCCCGTCACCAAGCTGATTGACCAATTGATGCAATGCGCGCCAATCGTCAACGCCTGCCCTCATTTCCAACGAGTGGATCGTTTGCAGGTACAAAGGAATTTCGACATCTGCCAGAATGACCGGGATCAGTCGCCGCCGCGCGACTTTCGCCATGTCTATCTCATCCTGCACCCAGGACGATGCTATGGCGGCAGCGCTCAGCAGGACGATGAAATAATCCTGCTGGCCGACCGCATTGGAAATCTCCTTCGGGAAACTCGAACCCAGCGGCAGACTGTGATTGTCCTTCCAGACTTCATAGCCGCAGCCAGTGAGGCGGCGATACAACCATTCCGCCACTTCGCTGGCGTCTTTGTGGGCGTAGGACAAAAAGATTCGATTCATCAGATACCTCGCATAAGTATATGGGCTTGTGATAGAGCTTGATCGGATTCCGATTGCGGAACATCTTCGCCAACTTGCGCAGCCGCCGATTCTGTCGCAACAAAAAGAAGAATGCACTCGCCGCAAAGAGCGCTCCGGCAGTGCCAAATACATTGTCAATCCGGCCAAACCAAGTACAGAAGATTTCCCTCATTTCACCTTATGAGCGATTCGATTACCGCATCCGTCGCGCCTCATCGCTCACTGCCTGAAGATTGATGATCTCAGCGACTTCGTACTGCTGAGTCGCCCCGCCAGCCGGACGCAACCTGATGATCAGGGAAAATAACCCATCCGCCCATGCAGCTCCGCCAGAACCAGCGCGGCGACAGGACAACGCGCGCGCCTGCTCAGCGAATGGGAAAGCGGGATCGAGGTGGGTTTTGACATCAATCACACGTTCGATTTGCGCGCAGGAGATTTGCTCGATAGCCTGTTGTGGGGCGTTTGACATGGATGGGTGAAGTTGATGACCGGCATAGGTCTTATCGGGATTTACTATCACACAAAGCCATCTTGCTCTGAAGCATGCTTATCTGGGGCATGTAGTGCCAAGTCGTCCGTAAGCAATACCATTGTAAGTAAACGTAACGTCTCCTTCCGGTTTCGTAACAAGAATAGCAAGTACAATACGCCCTTCAGAAACATCTATCGGCCACATCAACACACACTGTTTATCTATGCTTGATGGTTTTGGAACGAACGTACAAATGTCTTGGCTGATATATTGCTGAACCCGATCTGCATCGACTTCTTTATTTTGCAAATCGTCGCCAGCCTGAACATAAACAGGCGGAAACCCAACAATCTCACAACTTTGGTGATCAATGCCCACAAAAACCCAGCCATCTCTAGTATTGAGCATTCCACAGACGGCTTCGGCGATCCGTACTCGAAGGCTCCTGTCATAAATGTCATTCGCAAATCTGGCGAAATCAAACGGTCCATCTTTGAATTCAAGCAAGTCATGTTCTGTGCGATGCCCTGCTCGCTGATATTCATTGAGCAGCCTTTCAAGTTCCTCCCTGGTTCGAGGGTAAGGATGTCCTGGATAAGCCATTGCTCGCCGCAGTTGCTGCCAAAGTGTAGACTGATCCCCCAAATACTTCTGACTAACCAAGTCCCATCCTCTGTCAATTGAGTAGCCGCGATCCATTTTTCCTTCCATCAGGTAGAGCAAGACGTCAGGATTGTTTTTGGCTATCCCAAACAGAGCAGGTTCGATTTGTTTGCCACACCCGTAATCGGTTAGTTCGTCTAACTCCTCCTGCGCCATGTCGCTTTTCAATAAGGCGACATGCGGTCCCTTCCGCTCAGAGATAAGCTGGAAGAAGTTTTTCAAGATAGCAGAACCAGGAAATCGTCCGACAGCCGTCCTGTATTCTTTTTGCAATTCACCACCTGCATCCAAAGCTATCCTGCAAATTGGCGGTCGTCCAAACAGCAGCTTTTTGAGATCATCGTGATGGTTACCTTTGGTGAGAAACACATTTGTGTCAAAGGCTATATTCATAATCCACCTATTCCTCCAGAGCGAGCATTTTCCAGATCGAGTATTTCCTTGAAGTCCTGACCAAAAAACTCTACGAAGCCATCTGGCTCGTTCTCATATTCCCCTTTTTTATTGAAAAGCATCGGCTCTAGTTTGCTTATCACTTTTGCGCGGTCAGGGCGCTCTATAAAGTGACAAATAATATCTTCCGGTATGAGTGCGAATCGTTTTACTACAGTGCATGCCGTAGTCCTTGCCAGTTCGACTCTCAGCCGCAGAAACAGAGTTTCACTATGAGTTTCGAGTAGGTAAAATCGTGATGCCCGTCCATCATCGTTTCGAGTGTCGTTCACCGACTCAATGAATAAGTCGGCAAGCTTGGCTTGTGCCTCGGGATGTAAATGCAGTTCTGGCTGCTCGACAATAACGAATGCGCTTGGTGGGGCAAACAAAGCTTGCAACACAACCGGCAGAACTTGGGAAGCGCCATAACCGACATCACGTAAATTGAAATCAGGGTGTGGCCCGCCCTCGTGGATTTCGATTCGGAATCCTTCTGCCGGTTCATCAGGAGCACTAAATGGCCTGATTGGCTCTACGTGTAGTTCTTTTCCTAACTCCAAATGTTCAAACCAGTCATTAACTCTATCCCTGTCTGCAGAACCTTGATCGGACTGAGCAAGTTTCATCCGAGCAAAATCGTGTATCGCAGCCTGGCCGGTGTCATCCCATTCGTGGCGAGACAAGTCTCTAAACAGATACGATCTTCGTGGAGCAAACCGGATCGGTCCAAGATGTCGGATAACTCCTTCCCCCAACCACTCACGAATACTCTCACTACAAGCAATGTAAACGTTTAGAACCTTTGTCACGTCATGACTGGCCCGGTCTTCGGTAATCCAGAAATGGTCTTTTCCACTTTGGCTAACGCGCAACTCATCCCGATTCTCAGGGGCAAGAACTGGTAAAAAACTGTCTTCATTCTTGCTCACAAATAACCTATCAACTTTTTTCAGCAACTCATGTCTGGAAGAAGATGCGGCAAAGTCAGCAAGGCGTATAATTTTAAGACTCGGCACCCAAGTGGGTTCTTCCGGCCAAGGAAATTCCTGATAAGGGAAATGCAAATCGTAGAAATTGCTTGATAAAAACCAATCAGGTTGGCCACTTACATTGCCCAGGTAATCTGCCGCGAGTATCGTTCGTTTCTCTGGATGATCGGCACGCACTGTGAATGGTGTTTGTAACAAAACCTCTGCAAGCTCGACCTTATCAGTGTTCCACTGAAAACTCAGAAAAAGGTCAGCACAGGTCGAAAATGGCTCAGTCAAATCTGGCGACCTTAGATCTTTTAGCAAGTCTTCGCCGATATCACAACGGAAGCCAAAGGTCATTTTCCGTAACCGCCCATCTTCCTCTATTATTTTCCTGCCGTGAATCATCCGTTCGAACGATCCCAAGTTAGCGCCATTATGAGAGTCAAACTCCAACGGCTGCCCATTGTTTGTGCGCAAGCTCTGCCGCAATAGCAAAATCGCTCTTATGATCGCGCTCTTGCCCGACGAGTTGCGCCCGAACAAAAGCGTAATCGGGCGCAACTCAATCCAACCTGTATCCACAAAACCCATGAAGTTTTGCAACCGAATGGCTTTGACTTTCACGGCTCCCCCTAGCGCCTAACGCGCCAATCTCACTTCGGTGGCGACCATGCCGCGCGCTTCGCGACGTGCGGTAAACATCACACGCTCACCAGGTTTCAGCGGCGTATTGCCATTCGGCGTGACGCTGAGGTGAACAAAAACCTGTGCGCCGCCACCTTCAGGTTGAATGAATCCGTAAGAGGCGCTACTGCCTAACCCCCACTTGGTAACGATTCCCCAGCTAAACTCGGCAGGCAGGCTGGTACGCAGGGTGTTGAAGGTCGTGGGCGGCGCAGGCGCCGCGTCTTCAACGTCCAGCACCGCCAGCGGGCGTGGCAACACCGGGCGTCCGTCGTATTCGTTGCGCTTGCCGCGCCGGGAATTGGCGTCGTAGCGTTCAATCTCCAGATAACGGGTGCGCGCCGGATCGGGGCCAGGCCATTCCAGCAAAGCGCGCAATTGCTTGATGCGCGCTAGTTCTTCAAACCTGGTCACGTTTGCCTGCACGTTGTGGTCCAGCACAAATTTTTCAAAAGCCCTGAGAGCCTTCTCTTCCTCTTCCGCAATTGCTGATTGCTCACCACTGGCCCAAGTGTCGCCGTCAAAGAGGCGACTGTACCGCTGCGCACGATCAATCAAATGCAGGATTGGCGCGAGTTTGACCGCGCCCATACCTAGTGGTTTGCCCATGCCTAGCTTCAGGCGGTGCTTTTCGTCTGCGCCCAGCCGCAAAACCCAGAGCAACGCGCCCAGTTCGTAATCGGAGAGATTATCGAAGCGCAGGCGAAACTGGAATTGCACCCCAGCGCGCACAGGGTGAATCTGGGTCGTTACTTCGCCTTTGGGTTGTTTTTCGAGTTGAATGTCGTTGAGCGAAACCGCGCCCTTGTGCCAGTAAAGTTTGTGTCCGCGCAGTGTGGTGAGCGGTTTTAATTTATCCTGGGAATCGCCCGGTCTAAGCGCGGCGTAATCAGCCAGCTTCAACTCATACTTCGGCCTGCCGTCTCTCGTGCGTTCGTCATTTTGTTCAGGATTAGGTTTTGTTTGGACAAGGTAATGCTGGAACGTGGTTGGCTTGGGAGTCCCCAACACGCGCGGCGTGACCGGGCGATTGGGTGAGAGCCAAATATTTCCCTGCTTTTCCGGTTCAACCAGCCGAGCCGAGCCAACACGGACGCGCCCAGCATAGCGACGTTCCTTGGGGCAGTGCTGATCGTCAGGAAGTTGCTTGGTAAAACCGAAAATGGCTTCCGCCAAGTCAATGTCAGCCGGGTGACGCAATTGCTCTGGCACAAACTTCTCTGGGCTGTGTTTATAAGGCAGGCGAAGCATGCGGCAATGCCCGAAGAAATCTACTTTCACCCGGCCTTGCTCGTCTCTTTCCACCGTGTAAAAGACTGGCTGGCCTTCCTGCAACACACCACGCTTGCCCAACAGTTTCTGCTGTTCGGCGCTGAGTTGATTGCGGTAATCCTCGATTTTATCGTCATCGAGCGGCAGCCATTCCGCTTTCTCGTTGGCTGGATAAATCACAGCCTCGCTGCGCTTGCTGAACATATAACCGCTGCGCGCCAGCGTGGCTTTGAACAAACCCGGTCCAGGCCGGTCGGAAGAATCTAGCACGCGCGCCGCGCGAATATTCAAAAAACCGCCGCGCACGGGTTGGAAAGCGTAATCGCCAACGCGTACATAAATTTCATAGGCATTGCGGCATCCGGGCAGGGGTGTGAGTGCGTCGAACAATCGCTCGTCAATGCGGATGCGCGCAAAAGTCGTCCCCTGACGCTCCTCTGCCGGTTGAATGTACCAGTCAGAATCTCTTTTGCGCATATACCCGCCCAGCATTAGCGGCACATAAAACTTTTCATTGCGATTGCCGCGCGCGAACTTGCTCGTCTGGTCGTCCATCAACAGCTTGCGGTATTCCTCACCGTGATTGGTCGTGTCACCGACAGCGCGATAGATCAATCGCTTCTTGCTTACTTCTGTGATTTTGCCGTAGCCCGCGATTTCGACCAGCGAACGCAACATGCCGCGCAATGTGCTGCCCGGTATCACTGGTTGGCCTTCCTCCCATTCGTAGAAAAAAGCGGACAGGTCTTTGGCATATTTCTTGGCTTTACGTTGCTCTGGCGTTAGCGGCGCGCGCACATAAGCTGGTGATTCTGTAGTCAACAAACAATCAATCCAACCGGAATGACGCATGGAATGAAATGAGCTTTGGTCTGGCAAATACTTGGTTGCTTCGGCAGTTCTTTCCGCTAGCGCCTCATCTCTGGCTTTTTCCCAGGCAGCACGTCCCTGCGATGGTTCTGCTTTCGGCGCCGGAGACAGCTTGCATCCTTCGATGACAGTAGCGACCGAATAAGGCAATTCGACGAAGTTATAAGGCGCAAGCGCTCGACGGTCTTCATCAATGCGAGTCGCTTGATTCGGCAGCCTCACTGTTTGCTCTTTCATTGTTCACCTCCTGCTTATTTGATTTCAACTCCGGTCAACCGGCTCAACGCGACGCGCGCCTCGCCTGTTTGCTCGTCATAATCAATGAAATGTCGCACACAAAGCCGTAACTGGCGCGCCTTTAGTTCCGTGTTCGTCACCTTGCGCGGAACGATGTGATCCATGCCCCTCTGCTTGGCTTCGCGGACATGCGTGAAGCCATCAACGGGGAAGTCATTCACGACAGTATCACCCCAAAGAATCTGTTCCTCGTCAAAAGCTTCCGCACCTTCCGCATCGCTGACGCGGCGCGCCAACCAGCCATTTTCGTCACGCCACAAACGCGCTTCATCATCTGCGCCGAAGATGAATAACTGTTGCAACGTAACCAGCCGCAGCGGCGGTGAAAGCCTGGGAGCGAGAGCGTGTGACGTAATCAGCCCTTTTGCTCCAAGTCTGCCCCAAATCACGCCATCATCCGCGTGCGCCAGCAACCAGGGCCGCTTTGCGTTCAATTGCCGAGTCACCCAGACTTGCAAGTCTGCTTCAGTTTGAGGCGCGTCGAGCGGCTCACTCCATTTTCGTGTTTCAGCCATTGCGCAACTCCTTTACCAACGCCGCGACGAAGCTATCTAGTTCATCGCGGTTGGCTTCGCTTGATGTTTCATTCCCCTGAGCGTCCAGTTTCGCTTCCAGCGCTGCAATCTTGCCTGAGTCAGTCTGGTTCAGTTTCCAGCAACGACCGTTGTATTTGATCGTGGCTTCAACGCCGCGTAACTGTCCGCGGCCGATAGCAGATTCTCCCCCAATCGGCAAATCGCCCGTCCAAAGGTCTTTCAGCAAGAGCAGCAACAATCCGATTTCGGCTCGTTCTCCGCTCTTTCCCTCGTCGGGCAAGCGCAACGTGAGTTCTAGCGTTAGACGCGAATCCTGATTTCCGAACAGTGGTTCTTCGGAAAAAAGCGCCGACTCGAAAGCGCCACCCGTGAAACGGTCAATCTTGATGCGCGTTTGTTCCAATCGCTTGATGCCTTTGTCGCCGACTTCTGTTTCAGCAACTTCAATGCGGCTGGCTTTGATGTCTCGATCACCAAAACGAATATCAGCCGGGCCGAAGACGCGCTCGATCAGATCGGCGACGCGCACGCGCTGTTGCTTTTGCAAGGTTGCGTTCTCGGTTTGGCCGTTGGTTGCCAGAGTATGAGCAATCTGTGTCGCGCGGCTCCGCAACACACCCGCCCAACTTGTCCCGGCTATAATTGGTCGGGGTTCCGGCTTGCCGTTTTGCGCGGGCCTCCACGATTGTAAATGCGCCATATCCGGACCTTCGTCCGGCCTGCCAGAACGCACGAGTAATGAACCATCTAAGGCGAATTTCGCATTCAAGCTAAGTCGGCGACGATTGTCTTGAAGCAGTTCCTTCACGCCCAACGCCGTCTTGATGTCAGCGGGTGGCGATGGTTTGACCGCTTCTGCCCAACCCGTGCGGCCTTCCGCTAGCCACGCCAGCAATTCATTCTGGTCAAGCAGGTTGTAACGCCGCACTGCCCATTCGGTGACGCGGCAGCGCCCAAAACCTCGACGTTTGCGTGCGCCTAGCGTGATTTCACCGGCTGCCAATCCGTTCAGGGCAGTCGCTAAGGATTTCAATAATTGGTTTCGATGATCCTTAAATCGCTCATCACTGTCGCTCGTGCATCCTTCAGGCAAGCCGATGAGCAAGTCGAAGCGCAGTGCGAACTTCGAACCCGCGGCCAGCAAAGTCGTGTCGTATTTCTTTTCATCTTCCGCTGTGCGCGTTTCCGGCTCAATGCGAACACCGTCACGCAGTTCGTATCCCGCCGCCTGTCCCAACGCATCGTGAACGATCAAATGGCTCTGGCCGAGACCATCATCGCTGCGCACGTCCCCGAACAACTGCCCTGCGAAAAGCTTGCGCTCCTCTGCCATCTCTCGGTCGAAGCGTTCTTTCTCGGCTTGGCTATTGTTTCTGATCGGATCGGGCAGTGGTCGCCAATAACCTGCCTCGTATTCGCGCAAATAGCTGCGCAAGGCTCCCGCAATCGAACTACCGGGCAATAAAGGCTTGTCAGGCTCAAGCTCATCTTTGAGCAACGGCATGTCGGTAAAGCTGTCGGTCTCTCCATTGCCGAAATGCGCGGGCGTCGTCAGCCGCAACGCGCCGGTGATGACATAACGTTCAACCAAACGGCGATGTGTACGCCGTTTCTTCTCAGTGGCAACAGGCGTTGTTTCAGCCATTTGGGCCTCCTTTCTCTGTCTTATCAATATCACCCTTGGCGGCGCGGGCTAACACGCCATCAATCAGCCGCAGACGATATTCAACGTGCATTTCCCAATTCGTGGATTGTGACAACGTAGAGCCAAAGGATTTTGTTAGCGCGTTTGCTTCTTTGGTCAACCAGTTCCAGTCGTGACCTTCTCTCTGCAACAAATCGCGGATCCATTCGGTCAGGCGTTTTTTGTTTTCCCCAGCGCCGATACGTGCTCGGTGCATCTTTTCCCATCCGCTACTGCTGCGGCCCTCTTTGCGTGTTGGGTCGTTACTGAGTTCCCCTGCTTCGCGCGTGATGAATTCCGAGACGCGGCTGAGTCGCAAGTCAGGTGTGGCTTCGCTCCAAGCTTGATAGATCACGGCGCGCCAACGCGCTAGTTGGCTGTTAGGGACAGCGCGATCTAACTTGAGGCCCTGAATTGCTGTCAGCAGCGCGCTATCCAAGTCGCGGCGCAACAACCGCTGTAACATTAACTCTCCGAGTTTGCGTTCAGCTTTTGTAATTTCCTCGTTTGCATCTTGCGCCGGGATAATCGGGCGTTCAGCCTGGCCGGAGTCATCCTTAACCCAGCGTTCTGGCGGCGTGCTGTACCAATTCACAGCGATGCGTCCAAACCCATCAAGCCGCCGTTCGCCCAAGCCACTTTCTTCCAGCGATTTCAGTTCGTGATCTTCCAACGGCGGCGAAACGGTGAGTTTGAACACGCTGCCTGCTGCAATGGCTGTCGTTTGCGGCAGAGGCAATCCCCACTTGCGATTGAAGCCGCCCACAATCGTCGGTTTACGAAAAGTTTTTTCCGTGTTGAGCTTAAAACTATATTTTTTTCCTGATTCCGGTTGATTGAAGCGGCGTTCGAGCGCAGGCACAAGGTCAAGCGTGTGTTGTCCATGTTCGTCACGAACTAATATTTCGCTCAACAGCGTGAGCGTGAATTCCTTTGCTGCAATGGCGGGCTCCATCTCTACTTCATCAAGCTGATCTTCACCACCTTCCACCACATATTCGTCCTCGCCGCCGGGATCAGGCAGTTCACTCCACATCTCACCCAATTCGTCGGCATCTATCACGCTCACCTTGCCATAACCCGCCGTGCGCGCTTTGCCGGCAGTGAAGGTCTTGCCGCTCAAGAGCGTCTTGAGCAGTTCAGCGTCTTCTGGCGTACTGGTGATGACGATGCCTTTGAACAGATGCCCGGCTGGTAGCGCCTCATAGCGGTAGACTGCGCCTTGCCCCTCTTTGGCGCGTCCGGCGACAGCGTCGCGCTGGGTATGAACGTTGATGTGATCAGGATAATTAGTGTAATAGGCCTGCTCGTTTTTGATGAGAGTGCAAAAGGACAGATTGTCAACACCGGTCAATTGTTTATTTGAGTTGCGCTTTTCGTAGCTCAAGTCGAAAAGGACGCGATCATTCACCGATTCGCCCGCCTCTAGCCTTTTATATGTTTGCCAACCCAGCGGCGCAGGCAAGGCGCGCCTTATGTCACTGTCAACAACCGGATAGGCATGTAAGTAACGGGTTTGGTCGTTGAAAAAGAGCCGCCGCACTTCACTATCAGCATCGCCTGCATCAAGCGCCGTCAACTTTTTATCCTCTTGGTACAACCGAATCAACGCGCCTCGCACCAACGCGCCGGGAATAAACGGCAATGACTGCGCGCTGTTGGGATCGCCGCCTATAGCATTCGCTAGCACAGGCTCCTGCGTGCATAGGGTATAAGTAAATCCGTACATAATTTACGCCGCCTCCTTTTTTGCCAGGGCAGTCTGGAATTGGCGAAAGAGTTCCTGTGTCCTTTGCTCGCTTTCCAGCGTGGCGATCAGCCAGCCGCGCCCGCGATTGCGCCCCGTACCAGCAGCACGCAGGTTAAGCGTAGCTGCTACCAACAGGCTCCATTCGTCAACTTCCAACGCTTTGGCGAATGACAATTCAGCCTCAAAACTTACTTCGCGCAAGATCACCCGCATTGAACGCAATGTTGCGTGATCGGGCGCGCCGTAAACATTCACCGCCGTTTGGCGCCGAATGCCGGTGAGCAACGCCAGCATTTCTTGTCGCGACAATTTCTTAGCCTCTTGCCCTTGCCCGTGCGTAACGCCTGCCATTGCTAATGCGCGTAACCGCCAGGGCAGGCACGCATCACCGACCTGTAGCTTGCCTTGCCCATCCAAATCACTGCTGCCTACACCGAACAAAGAGTTCAACGCCGCGTGCCAGGGCCATTGCCGCGCGCGTCTCTCGGCATCCGATAAAAAGTCATACTCAGGCTCCAACGCAAAGGCTATTTCCTCCGCAGCCTCGCGTAACAGGCCTTTCAGCGTGCGTCCACGTAAGAAGGGGAAGCCTTCCTTATCGTGCTCGACTTCGCGGTCAATGTACCCGGTGACTCCATCGCCGCGTCCGAAGGTGGCCGCGCTACGCAAGGTCAAATATAAAGTGGCTTTGTCTGTCATCGTGCTTGTCCTTCCTGTGGCTTGTCATCCAATTCCGTCAGCGGCAGGTAATAATCAGCCAACTCAATTGCGTCGAAATGCGTGCTGCGCATCCCAAACCAGCCTGTCTGCTGGTGGGTTACGTCACCGCGCACGATCTCGGGCAAATCAGGAATGGCAAAATCTTTGCAAAACTCGCGTACTGCGTCTCGTCCTTCACGAAGTTTCTCGCGTAAGTCTTTCACTTTATTCCGCCGCGTAGTCCACTTTTTGTCTTCCTGAAAGGCCTTAACGGCTTTTCCAATTTGCTCCACCCAGGTTCGGCCATCCAGGCGCTCTGCATCCTTTCCAAGTAGCAATGGGCGCATCAGTAGTGTCGGGACCTTCTCCATTTTCGCCCCCACCCATTTTTCATCATCAGGGTTGATGAATTCCCGTTGGCGGATCGCGCGTAAGGACCCGCTTAACCCGCTAGTGGCAATATGCCAATCAAAAGCTGAGGCGTCCTGATCTTCGCCAAATTCCTTCCAGACAAAGCGCTTGGCCTCTTTGGCTAGTTCTTCACTGAGCTTGTACGCGCGCGAGAATGGATAGTGCATCTTGACAATGGCAATGCCTGCAGAAGCGCACAGCCCTTCGACATATTTGGACTCAGCCTTGCGCCTTTTCATCTCTTGCTCGAATGCACTTAGGTATTCAATCGCCAGCGTCACGCCGACCAATCCGTTGCAAACAAAGGTCACGTCATCTCCGCCAAACACCAAGGGACGAAACGGCAAAAACGTGCCTTCCATTGGAATGCGGGCGGCGACGACTTCTTTAAGTTCATCTTTACGGCGCTGCCAAGTGATATGCTTCGTCAGTCGCTGAACGAGGTGTCTGAGCGCAAGCTTTGATCCTTCATTTACCTGTCTGGAAAAAGCGCGTTGAGCGTTTATGTACTGGCGGTTTTGCGCTGAGGTGCGATGATCGTCTGCGATGCGTTTGATGATGTCGCCCATCCTGTTGCCATCGGCGTGAACAACGGCAACGTAACTCTCTTCCCCACTGACGCGACCGAGACTGTCTATTTTGAATGGGAATTGATACCAGTTACGCTGACCATTCGCGCCACCGAGTTCTTCCTCAAACTCTTCCTCAAGACGTTTGTTGGCATTCTCGGCGAAATCGAGCTTGGCAGCGACAGCAGTCGACACAGTCAAAAATTCTTCGGCGTCTTCGGATTCTTTTTGTTTCTTCGTGGCGGGCAAGCCGGTTGAATCGCAACTCGCCGTCACGCCTACGCCTAGCAATGGCATTGACGGTAAGCGGGAGGCTTTCCGCGCGGCCAGCTTGTTATTCAGTAAATCGGTCACAACATGCGACAAACTCTGCTCAGGGTCAAGATCAACCTCATTCCAATCCAATTTGCTATGCGCCACCACCAGAGACAAGCCGGGCGCGTCACGCAAAACCCTGCTGGTCAAGGCGCGCGTAAACTGTTTCGCCAATGACAACCCGCTAAAGATCACCACCACGTTGCCGCCCCCCGTATAAATTACTTCAGCGGCATCGCCTGTGGTCTGGTCAATCGCAAATGCGTCTTTGAGCTTGCCCGTCTCTGCGTCGTCAACATTGTTTTGGTCTTTGGCTACACCTTGCACTTCTTCCAATGCCCATTGACCTGTTGCCAATCTCACCAGTTCCGAAGCGCCGATATTTTCTTGCAAGCGGTTGCTGCCGAAAATGTAGTTTTGAATGCCCGTCGTATCCACCGCGGTCACGGTATAGGTTTTCGTCATTGTCTGCTCCTATTGCACAAACCAGTCCTTCAAGCGGTCACCGAGATTTTTCAGATCGGCTCTGCCAAATACTTTCACACGATCTTTGATGTCCCAGACTTCGCCAGCCTGTTTTTCAACTTTGCGCGCATCGTCCACATTACAAACCAGTGCCGCGCGCGCCTCATCGCCGCCGAGTTGGCGCGCGCGGGTGAACACCTCGAACAACTTCAGCTTACAAGTCGCTTCGGTGCTGCCGCTGTAACAAGAGATGGCGTGCAACTGGTAGCCGCGCATGGCTGCCACGTCTATCTCGAATTGGATTTTGTATCTCTTCGAGTCTTCTTCGGATTCCAGCGATGGTTCGATATTACTGCCGATGCTGTGAATGCCGTATGTCTCTTGATGCTCAAGCAAAAGGCCGAGCACCAAATGCTCCAGCCATTTGCCATCCAACCATTCAGCCAACTCCGTCACGTTGCGAAATTGACCATCGGACGCATTGACGACATCGAGCAAAGTATTTGTACCTGTCGCGGGCCTCCGCAGCAGGGCTTCCGCAAGACGCGGAAAGGAGTGGGCGCAGGGAATCGGCTGCGTCTGCAACTCAGCAGGAGATTTGAATTTGTTGCGGTTCTCCCGGCGTCGCAGGTAAGCGTCGCAATCTTTGCGCCACGCCAATTGCCCGTTGAACGTTTGATGAACATCACGCACCATTTCGGCAATGGCCCATGCCTTAACCTTATCTTTCGGGTGGATTCTCTGGAAGTCCTCGTGCAAACGCGCCAGTTCTTTAAAGTCAAACTTAACTGCGTCCAACGTTCCTACGGGAATTTTGTAGCCACGAGGGTAACCCGGCTCGACCGGCTCAAAGTGCATCAAGCAGTATGGCGCTTCTAGGTAACTGAGAATTGCCTTTTGGGGAAACCGATTGGCGAAGACGCGATGTGCATGTACCGACATCACTTTGGTTCCACCGGTGTAATTCAATCCAACGGAATCAAACTGTTGGCTGTCCAGCACGGCCTCAAGCGCAGTTCTCACTGAATCAAAATCCCAAGGATTTGCGACCGGAACGAACTGCGGCTGACACAACTTGTTCTGGGTGGAATAGTTTGCCAATCTGATAGCAACTTCGTTGGTGGTTTGTGAATGCACAAGCCAAAGCTTTCCACCATCTCGCAACAACAATTTTGCCGCCACCCAATCCGGTAAAGGATTCGTGCCAACCAGTAAAAACAGATGATCGCATCTCAAATCAGATGGAATTGGGTTCTCTGGCATCTTGCTCACCGATGGCATTGTTAGGGAATTACGCTAGTTGAAATTTGAGAGTGCGGTACGGCTGGCACTCTGCGGAGAGTTGCGGTTTGGGCGTGTGTGCAGAGGGTTGCGCCCGGGTGTTTGTCAAGAATCGCCGATGCCTACGGGGCTGTGTGGCTGGCTCTGTGTGTTTTCATCAGTGTGCTTTTGAAGGTGCTGGCAATTGGCAGTTTGCCAACGCCGCGCAGTCTACGAGGAAACAAATTGGTCGTCAACGTGGTTTTTCATTTCCGAAAGAATCAACCGTGAGGCTCAGGTTTTGCCCCGAAGGAACAGGGGAAATTCGCCGGAAGGGCAACCACCAGCAATCAGTCAATTGCGACTTCGCGCCCTGAACGGATGCCGACCATTGCAGGTTAGGTGTTTCTTCCTCCGCGCCCTTTCGGTGACTTCATCACCGGCGAATCTCCGTTATCCCTCCGGGAGCGCCAGACGCCGACGAGGTCAATTCATGCGACAGCTTTGCGTCTCGCTTTTGATGACACTCTTTATTGCGGACAGGGTCTACGCAAAAGGAGAAAAAAGGAAGCTTCGCGTCTTTTTATTTTGGCGAGCGGGACGCTCGCGCTCCTGGTGTCCTGTTCCACTTTCTTGCGTCGCGTTCTTTGACTCACTGAGGTTCCGCGCTAAAGAGTCGAACATTGGGGGGGACTTGGTTTTTGTCCCGGTGGTTGGTATTGGCCGGGCGGTTCACTGCTTGTCAGTACCCAAAGCTTTTGAGTTTCGCAGCTCCCGAATCCCACCAACGGAAGCTGATGGGATTCGGGAACGTGGCGGCTTAGGTCGGATTTGAACAATCCACCAGCTTCCGCTGGTGGGATTTCAGAACGTGGCAGCCTTTTGTAGGTCGGATTTAAACAATCCACCAGCTTCCGCTGGTGGGATTTCAGAATGTGGCAGGCTTTTGTAGGTGGGATTTGAACAATCCACCAGCTTCCGCTGGTGGGATTTCAGGAAGTGAAAAGATTTGGGTAATGACAAGAGTTCATTGCCGGGAAAAACAGTAGGGACGCTTGAGTTTCCGCCGGAACATGATTCAAGCGTCCTGACAGGACGCTGCCGGAGAAAAACTTGGCTCCGCGGCGTTGAAACGCCGCGCTAAGTTCACCCCGTCCCTACCGAGACGAAGACACTGCCAAGCCGGGGCGAAGAACCTATCAAACGCTTTACTTGCTCTGCCATTGCGTTACATCGGTGACTAAACCTGTGGCAAATTCACAGAGGCTCTCCTACAATCCGCAGCCATGCGAATCAAAATCAGTCTAATGCCATTAGATGATCCGGCTTCGTTGCCGCTCGATCATGTTCCGCTCGCCGCGTTGATCTATCGGTCAGTCAGCCTCATCGCACCGGAATATGCCGCGTTCCTGCACGAGCAAGGCTACCAGCAAGACGCGGCGAAAGCGCGCGCCGCGTTTAAGTTCTTTGTCTTTTCCAAACCCTACCTGCCGGACACGTTGCTCGACAAAGGGCGAGATGAACAAGTCTGGTTTCGCGGCGGACGAGTGAGCTGGCAAGTCGCTTCGCCCGAAGAGAATTTTCTGCGTGCGTTGGCCAATGGATTGATTAGCCAACAAGTCGTCACCATCGGCGATCAACGACACGTGACACGGTTCATGGTCGTGCAGATCGAAGAAATCCTGTCGCCGCAGTTTACCGGCAAGATACGCTTTACAACATTGTCTCCACTGACGGTTTCGGTCAGCGAGCCGGGCAATACCGAGAAACAATATTTGCGTGCGGATGATCCACGGTTTGGGTTACACGTGTGTAAAAACCTCTGTCACAAGTTTCGCGTCTGGACGGGCAAAGAGATAGATGCTGATCTGTTGCGCTTTGAGTTTGATTGGCAATACATCGAACAGCGTGGCGGTGTGCAACGCGTCTCGCGGTTGGAATCGTACAAAGGAACGAAGATCAAGAGCTGGCAAGCGCCGTTTGTGGTGACGGCTCCACCGGCGTTGTTGCGGCTGGGGTGGGAATGCGGGTTCGGTGAAGGGAATTCAAAGGGATTTGGCATGGTGCAAGCCAGTGGGGCGCATTCGACAACCAAAATCCTGTATCGCGTGTAAGGATTGATCAGCGGGCTTGCCGCGAACAGGCGCAGAATCTGCGGGCCTTCTGGTCAAGGAAATTGACAGGTGATAGAGGCCGTGCTAATTATGCATCGTCTGCAAGTGGTGGAATACACGCAGTACATTCCTAAACAATTCGTTCTCAACAGTGAAGTCTTTGTCCGGTGTGCGCGAGTGTCTTTGACGGTCGCGTTGGTGTCGTTCTTTGGCTGAGTCGGTGGTTTGGGCTCAGCCCACTTCAGAAATGTTTTCCTGCCTGAAAAGAACATTTCTCGCAACGATCCGGGGAATATGCGTACATATTCTCGCGCGGTTCTGTTTTCTGTCATTTTCCAGCTACACATTGAATTTTGTCAGGTGAGCGCGATTACGCGCTGACCGGCACGCGTGTTCATGCGCGATTGTTGACCGGTCGCGGCTGATCTCTTGGTTCACGGCGTGCCTGACGGCTGTGTTCAGCGGACTTTCTGCCGTCTGCTGAAGGCGACCGGGACACAACTGTTTTGCCCAGGTCGTTCTGTCTTTGTATGGTCGTGGTGTGTCAATGATCGGTGGGATGATGAATCACTTTGCCCGGGATGTTTGCTATGAGAGCCACCAATAAATACCTGCCTGAAAGCTCTCCACTATTGTTGCTCCATTTTCGCGAGTTCTATCGCCAGGTGTTGGAACAAGAGCGCAAGCTCAACGAAAACGCCACGCCGGTAGCGGTCAATGCCGTAGGCGAAAACGTTGCGCCTGCTGTTGCTGCGCCCGAACCGGTGGGCGAAACGGCGCTGGCGACGCGCGCCAGTTCTGTGGCGGTGACCGAACCGGGCCGTCATTCACAATGCCAGGCGATCCAGCAACAGTTGCTGCTGTTTCTGGAAGAGCAAATGAGCTCTGCCCAAGTCGAAAACACAGAGTTTTACCGCGAAGCGCGATACGTGATGGTCGCTTTGGCCGATGAATATTTCGTGCTGCGCGAATGGCCGGGGCGCGATGCCTGGCTGGCGAATTTGCTCGAAACCCAGATGTTTCACACGCACGCCGCCGGACAGGTGTTCTTTCAGCGGCTGGATCAATTGTTGCGCGAACAAGACCCGGCGACGCGCGAATTGGCTTGTGTTTATTTGCTGGCCTTGTCGTTGGGCTTTCGCGGCAAGTTTCAGGGGCGCGATGACAAAGGCCAAATCGCCAACTATCGTCGGCAATTGTTCTTTTTCATCTTTCAGCGTTCGCCGGAACTCGATGAAAAGCCGCACTTGTGCCCGGACGCATATCTTTACACCTTGCAGGAAAAGCCACGCCGCCGGTTGCCGCGCGTCAATGTCTGGCTGACGGCGCTGTGTCTGGTCGTGCTGGTGTATCTGGGCGTTCAGCATTTGCTGTGGACGAATATGGTCAGGCCGCTGGAAAAGAAAACCGAACAGGTCAAAGAAAACGCTGCGACGCTGAAGCGCGTGACGGAAGGGGGCGGGGCCAGAGAGCCGCGTCAGTAATCGGAACGTATGAGCGGATCGCCGATTTTCACTTCAGGTTGGTGGTGGGTGCTGTTGGTCGGCACATTGGTGCTGGCCATCGGCGTCGCGGTCTTCCTGTATCTGTTGTTGCGGCGAAAACGAAAAGCCCCCGCCGCACAAGCCGCAACCCCAACGGCTGAACCAACGCCGAACCAAGACGACGCGGCAAAGCCGCTTGCGCTGGCATATCCGGTGTCGGCGTCGAGTGTGCGCGCTTCGTTTCAAGAGGCGTTGCGCTTTTTGCAAACGCACGTGCCGGTCAGAGATTACCGGTATCGCTTGCCCTGGTATTTGGTGGCGGGCGAACCCGGCGCAGGCAAAACCGATTTGCTGACCAGCGTCAGTTTGAATCTGCCTCAGAAAAAGCGCAGCAACGACAACGGGCAACGCACAGGGCTGAATTGGTTTTTCTTTGATCGCGCCGTGATGCTGGAAGTCGAAGGCGACACAGACGCCGTCGAAAGCGAAAAGCAGTGGCGGCGCATTTTGCGCGAATTGGTACGCGTTCGTCCCGAACAGCCAATCGAAGGATTGATTCTGGCAATTCCGTGCACCGATCTGTTGCCGCGCAATGCGCTTGATCGTGGTATGGACGCGCGTGTCAGCGAACTGGCCCTGCGCTGGCAAGAGCGGCTGATAGACATGCAGCGGATGCTTGGCTTGACCTTCCCGGTATACGTGTTGGTGACCAAGTGCGATCGGTTGGAAGGCTTTCGCGATTTTTGCCAGCCGTTGCCGGAACGGTTTCGCGAAGAAATGCTGGGCTGGTCAAATCCGTATTCGGTAGACACAACCTTTACGCCTACGTGGTTGCCCGATGCGTTTCAGGAATTGCGCGAACAACTGTACCGGCTGCAAATGGAATTGTTCGCCTCTGCCGGTACGGCCAGCGACGCCGACGAATTGTTTTTGTTTCCTGATGCGTTGTTTGCGCTGCAACCGGCGCTGAGTTTGTTGCTCAGTCAGGTGTTCAGACCGGGAGCGTGGCGACAAGCGCCCGCTTTGCGCGGCATCTATTTTTGCGGTGACGGCAGCGCGGCGGCAGTGTCGCGCAATGGTCGGTTGGGACAACCGGAACGCACGGCCAAGCCTGTCTTTGTGCAGCACGTGCTGGAAAAAGCGATTGCCGAACGGGCACTGGCGCGTCCGTTGGCGGGCGTCTGGCTGGCCAAAAATCGGCTGGTCGCGGTGCTGCAAATTTTGCTGGTGGGATTTTTGCTGATTGGCGGCATCGGATTGTTTTTTGCCCAGCGCCGATTGGCAGAAACCGGACGCAATTTGGATTTGACACTGACCAAAGTTGATTCCGGGCTCAGCCGCTTGCAGCGTTCCAATGAGCTGCAACTGTACCGCGACATTTCTTATGACGTGCGCAAACATCTGGTGGATGTCGGCGCCAACCGGTTTGGATCGGTGTTCATTCCCAGTTCGTGGTTCAGCCCGATCAACGAAAATTTGACGCTGGCGCTGACGCCTGCGTTCAGTCAGATTGTGCTCGAATCTTTGCGCCTGGACCTGGACGAACGCACCCGCCGTGTGGTCAGCGACAACGACTATTTGCACGCGGCAGATTTCATTCAGGAATTTGAGCAGTTGCGGATCAATCGGGAACGGTACAAGGAAATCCGTCAGCCGGGCGAAGGTGCGCTGGATGAGTTGCGGGCCTTGTTTGAATATCTGGGTCAACCGCATCAAATGGAACATTTCAGCGGTGGGCGCGCGGGGTTTTATCGCGCGGCATTGGCAAACGCAGAAGGGCGAGAGTTGGCGACCAGGGCCACGCAACCTGGCATCAAAAAACTGACACAGATGATTGACGGCATGTATGAAGGCGCCTTGTCGCCCGCCACGCCGCAAACGTTTCGCCGCAATGATGCGCTCGGCTATTTGGATGAAGTGCTCGAAACCGAGCAGTTGTTGAATACGCCGAAACTGACCTGGCTGGCCAGTCAGAAATTTGGCGCGACTTCGCCGTTTCGTGATCTGACGCTGATCGCGGGCGTGCAAGAGTTGCGCAGCGCGCTGGAGGATTTGACGCAAGAACAATTCATGCTCCCGGCGGTAGCGGTTGCGCCGGTGCGGCGCAGCGGCGGGCGGATGCTGTTGTGGGACCCTGCGCCGTTGCAAGAAGCGATTGCGCTGTATGAATCCTATGACGGGTTTCAGCAAAAAGCCCTGAGCACGCCGTCAGAAGAATTGCGCGATACGCTCAGTGACAAAGCCACGTTCAAACTGAAAGAAAACCTGGAAGCGTTGTTGCGGCGCGCCAAAACCAATAGTCAGAGCATGCCGTTGGATGGCAGCGATGCGTTGCTGGCAGAGATTCGCAGCTTTCGCGAGGCCGACGAACAATTGGGCAAGGTCGCCGCCATTTTTGATCAGTTGGGCTTGACGGCAAATTACGACCGGATCGTGACCAGCGAAGCGGTCGGTTTGCTTGAGAAAGTCAATCAACGTTTCCTGACGGAAAAATTCTATCTGAGCAACAAGGACGGGTTTGGTTGGTGGGATGGTTCTCAGCCGCTGTCATTGACGGCCTATGACGCCAACAGCACCGAAGAGCTGACCGCGCAATTGGCGACCTATCGCGCACAGATCGCCTTGCAAGCGCGCGAATACGCTGCGCCGTTGATCAATTTCCTGACCAAGCGGAATTACGGCGCGACGCTGGCGCAATTAAATGCCAGCGCACGCGGCGTGAACTGGCCCGACATCGTCACGCAACTGGACAAGTACGACAAGACGGTGCCGAGTTCCGTGGCACAGCTCGAAAACTTCATCCTGCTGGATATGGACAAAGTCGCGCCGGGGCAGTGTCCCAAAATGTCGCCCGGCAGTGCGCGCAGCAGCGATTTCTTTTTGCGCACACGCATTCAACTGAGTCGCCAACTGGCGCAACGCTGTCAGGTGTTGACGGATCAAACGTACTTCCGCCGATACGCTGAATTGCAGGAATACTTTGAACAGCATCTGGCTGGGCGTTTTCCGTTTGCGCGTCCGACGGGTGAGCAACCCACTTTGGAAGCCGATCCCGACGCCATCGCAGAGTTTTATCGGTTGTTTGATAACGCAGGCAAAAACCTGCCAGACGCCTTGGGCAAACACACTGAACTGGAAGTTTCTGTCGCACAGGCGCGCGTGTTTCTGGCCGAGATGGAAGATTTGCGCGGGTTGTTGTTGCCGATGCTGACCAAAAACGGGCCGCCGCTGGCCGATCTGGAAATCAAATTCCGCGTCAATCAGCGCCGCGAAATCGGCGCGCAACAAATCATCGAATGGCAATTCGACGTCGGGCGCGAAGTCATTCGCAACCGCGACGCCGTGCGCACCTTGCGTTGGCGGTTGGGCGATCCGCTGCGGTTGTCGTTGCGCTGGGCCAAAGATTCACCCGACGCCCCGCAACTGACCGGGCAAGCGCCGCACGTCAAAGTGCAAGACCGTACGGTCACGTTTGAGTTCACCAACCGCTGGTCGCTGTTGGCGCTGCTGACCAAACATCTGGCGCCAGTTGCCGATCACGATCCGCTGGCAGCGCCCGATCCGCATTTGCTGGCGTTCACCGTCAAAACGCACGCGGGCGCGCGCACGCTGAATCCTGCGCCCAGTGTACCGCTCAAAGCGTTCATTCGTGTTTCCGTGATGGCTCCGGGCAAGAAAGAGAATTTGCCGTTGCCGTACTTTCCGACGTTTGCCCCGCGGCTGGATCGCGGGTTGTTGATCAAAAGGTAGGATTTCGGTATGACCGGCGAACCCGCCAACCTCAGGATTGATTTGGAACGGCTGCTCAATCCGATCTCTGTCGAACATCCGGCAGGCGAATCCTTACGTTACGAAGGCACCTATGACCAGGTGCGCGCCGCCCGTCGCGAAGACGACGCCGAACTGAGTCAGGGCATTTATGTGACTGACCTGAAGCGCGCCGATTGGCCCGCCGTGCAAAAACTCTGTCTGGATGCGCTCGAAACCCGCAGCAAGGATTTGCAACTGGCCGCCTGGTTGCTCGAAGCCTGGTTGCATTTGTACGGATTTGCAGGCGTCGCCGAAGGCTTCAAGTTGCTGGGCGCGCTGTGCGACGGATTCTGGGACGATTTGCATCCGCAACTTGACGGCGACGATTTGGAATATCGCCTGGCGCCGCTGGAATGGATCAACGAAAAGCTGACGCTGAGGCTGAAACAAATCGTGCTGACCGCGCCGCAAACCGGCAACGCGCCTGCCTATGCGTGGGCCGATTGGGAAAGCGCCTGCCAACTGGATCAGCAAACGCGGCGCGATCCCAAAGCGATGCAACTGGCCGAAGCCAAAGGCAAAGTCACGACCGCGCGTTTTCAAAACAGCGTGATGCTGACGCCCAAGGCGTTTTATGCGCGCCTGGACGAAGAGCTGAGCTATGCCTCTGACGCGATTGCCGTGCTGGAAAACCTGCTCGATGCAAAGTGCGGCAAACAAGCGCCCAGCCTGTTTCAGTTCAAAGACACGCTCGGCGCGATTCATCAACTGGTGTTTGAAGTCTTGCGCGTGCGGCAGGATGAGAACGGTTATGACGCGCTGGGCGAAGGCCATTTCGAAGAGCCGCAGGAAGAAATGGAGGACGGCGAGTTTTACAGCGGCGGCCCGATTCGCAGTCGCGCCGAAGCATATCGCCGTCTGGCCGAAGCCGCCGAATATTTGCTGCGCACCGAACCACACAGTCCGACGCCGTATCTGGTCAAGCGCGCCGTGGCCTGGGGCAGTATGTCCTTACACGAAGTGCTCGGTCAGATCGTGCGCAACGACAACGAAATGCAAGAGCTTAATCGTTTGCTACGTTTCGTAGACGAAGAACGTAACCGCTAACGTCATTGCGTGCTGCTCGTTCACGGGCACGCTTCCCCACAACTCTCCAACCGGAAAGGAGCCTGTGATGCCGGAAAGTACTCAACACAAGCTGGACCGCATTCGCCGACCGCGCGTGCAAATTACTTACGACGTGGAAATCGGCAACGCCATCGAGAAAAAGGAGATTCCCTTCGTGGTCGGGATTATGGCCGACCTGTCCGGGGATCGAGACAAAGAGAAGCCATTTCCGACGCTGCGCGAGCGGAAGTTCGTCGAAATTGACCGCGACAATTTCAACGAAGTGCTGGCTTCGATCAGTCCGCGCCGCGAAAACCTGAAAGCGCCGCTTCCTTCTTACTATCAACCGTCTGCCGAAGCGTTTCTCAAAGAGCTGGAAACAAAAACTGTGTCAAAGGCAATCATTGAGGCGTTGAAGGCAAACAACGGTCATCTTGTGCTTGGCAAAGAGAATTTCAAGAAAGCATTGCGCGCAGCTCTGGGCGAGGAATTCGCCAAGGTGGATGACGCGACCGTGGACAAAGCCAAAGTTGATCCGCCCGCCTGGCTGAAAACCAAAGGCTTGGATGAAAAGCTGAAAGAAAAAGAACTGACCGCCAGCTTCACATTCCAACATCTGGATGACTTTTCGCCGGTCAAGGTGCTGCAACAGTCAGAGGAGTTGAGCAAATTGTTTAAAGCCCGCCAACAGTTGACCGACCTGCTGGCCAAACTCGACGGCAACGACAAGTTGATCAAGCAAATCCGCGAGGTCGCCAAAGACAAGGCCGCTTGGGACAAGTTCAAAGCGGAATTGGCAAAGCTTTCCCCAACCCAAAGCGCGTAGGAGGACAAGATCATGGCTAATGAAGTTATGGAAATCACACCAGACGTACTTTTCAAAGAAGGCAAACTGGCGCGTGAAGATTCGCAACGGGCAAACGGCACATTGCTGATTCAGGAACTGGTGGATTTGTTGGACACCCTGGTGCCCGCGCCGGCGCCCGCCGCAGAGAATGAACCGGAACCCGAACCGCTGGACATCGTGGCATTGATTCAGGATCGGCGCGCAGAGATTGATGAATTGATCTCTTCGATTCTGAACGGATTCATGCACCAGAAATCATTCCAAAGCCTGGAAGCGTCCTGGCGCGGATTGCATTATCTGGTGATGAATAGCGAAACCGGCACGCACCTGAAATTGCGGTTGCTGAATGCGACGCAAAAAGAGCTGCTCAACGATCTGGAAAAAGCCGTTGAGTTCGATCAAAGCGTGCTGTTCAAGAAAATCTACGAAGAGGAATACGGCACTTTCGGCGGCAATCCGTATAGCCTGTTGATTGGCGATTACGAATTTGGCCGACACCCGCAAGACGTTTCCTGTCTGGAAAAAATGTCGAATGTGGCGGCGGCGGCGCACGCGCCGTTTATTGCGGCTGCCAGTCCGAAGCTGTTTGATATGGACAGTTTCACCGAACTGGCCACGCCGCGCGATCTGGCCAAATCATTCGAAAGCACGGAACTGATCAAATGGCGCTCATTCCGCGAAAGCGAAGATGCGCGTTATGTGGCGTTGACCTTGCCACACGTGCTGCAACGGTTGCCGTATGGGCCAGACACCGTTCCGGTCGAAGAGTTCAACTTTGTCGAAGATGTGGACGGACGCAACCACGATAAATATTTGTGGGGCAATGCGGCCTATACGCTGGGCCAGCGCATCACCAATGCGTTTGCGTTGTATGGTTGGACGGCGGCGATTCGCGGCGTCGAAGGCGGCGGCATTGTCGAAGGCTTGCCCGCGCATACCTTCAAGACCGACGACGGCGACAAAGCGCTGAAATGCCCGGTGGAGATTTCGATCACCGACCGGCGCGAAAAAGAACTGAACGATCTGGGCTTCATCAGTTTGGTACACCGGAAGAACGACGACAAAGCGGCGTTTTTTGGCGGCCAGACCACGCAAAAGCCGAAAGATTATTTCGAACCGCAGGCCAAAGCGAATGCGCGGCTTTCCAGCCAGCTTCCGTACATTATGGCGGCTTCGCGCTTTGCCCATTACATCAAGGTGATCATGCGCGACAAGATCGGCAGCTTCATGACGCGCGAAAACGTGTCGGATTACCTGAACCGCTGGATCGCCAATTATGTTTTGTTGGACGACAACGCCTCGCAAAGTTCAAAGGCGTCCTATCCGTTGCGCGAAGCCCGCGTGGACGTGTTCGACATTCCGGGCAAGCCGGGAGCTTACAAGGCGACGGTCTTTTTGCGCCCGCATTTCCAGCTTGATGAATTGACGGCTTCGATTCGGTTGGTCGCCGAATTGCCGCCGCCAGCGGGAGCTTAAACGGGAAGTCGGCAAACGCGTTGCGGCGATGACTGAGCGTATCGCGGCAGCGCCGTTACACAAACGGAGGAACCATGGACGTAATCATCATGAAGACGACCCCGGACATTCCGGGCACTTGCGAACTCAAGGACTTCACCGGACAGATCGAATTGCTTTCTTATAGCCACGGTGTGGCGATGCAGATCACCGGCGACGTCAGCAACTCGGAACGCACATCCGGCAAGCCGAATCACCAGGACTTTACCATCACGAAGTATATGGATAAGTCTACGCCGAAATTCAATGAAGCGTGTTGCAAGGGCGACAACTTCAGCGAAGTGAAGCTGACGATTGCCCGTAACGACAAAGGCGCGGTTTTGCCGATTATCGTGTACACGCTGAAAAACGTGGTGATTTCTTCGGTGTCGGTGGGGGGCGGCAGTGGCGATAAGCCGGTCGAAACCATGACACTGAACTACAACCACATCACCTGGGATTTCCACAACCAAAAGAACGCGGGCGGCGAAGCCGGCCACGTCGAGACGAAGTGGGACCTGGCGCAAAACACCAACGCCTAACCTGACCGGGGTGAAGCATGGCAGGACCGAAACTGATCGAAGGCGCACGGGCGTTGTTGTTTGAGCGGTTGACGGACAACACGCCCGGCGAGCCTTTTTCGCACAAACACAAACGCATTCTGGATCAGGCGGCCTTGCGCGCATCCGTACAGCGCGAATTGTTGCAATTGCTCAATACGCGCTGTGCGGTATCTTTGGAATTGATCGGAGAGACAGAACGGACGGTCATCAATTATGGTGTGCCGGACTTTTCGTCGCTCTCGCCACACAGCAGCCACGATCAGAAATTGGTGGCGGCAATTTTGACCCAGACGATCACCGCCTTTGAGCCGCGCTTGCGTAATGTGCAGGTGACGGTGGATGGCGTGGCAGATTACAGACAGGCGTTGCAAGTCACGGTGACGGCTGAGCTCGTGAGCGGCATCGTCAGCGAACCGGTCAACTTTGCCATCATGGGCAAACCCAAAAGCGGTGACTGGAAACCGTATGAGCCTGAGTAATTCCGACGATTTCCTTTTTCATTACCAGAATGAGCTGTCCTATCTGCGCAAGATGGGCAGCGAATTCGCCGAAAAGTATCCGCGCATTGCCGCGCGGCTGGAACTGGGTGCGGACGAATGTCCTGATCCGCACGTCGAACGTTTGCTGGAATCGTTTGCGTTTCTTACCGCGCGCATCCAGCAAAACATCGCCAGCGAATTTCCCGTGTTAACCACGGGCCTGCTCGACATTCTCTATCCGGCGCTGGTTACGCCGGTGCCTTCGCTGGCAATTGCGCAATTTCTCGTCGCGAAACAAGCGCCCAAACTCACCACCGGCCACCTCATTCCCAAACATACGCCCTTATTCACGCATCTGGTCGAAGACGTACGCTGTCGTTTTCGCACCTGTTATCCGGTTCATTTATGGCCGCTGGAAGTAAAAGACGCAGGTTTTGCCCGCCCGGCGGAATTTGATTTGCCGGAGAGCGAGCAAGCAGTGCAATCCGTGCTGAAGCTGCGCTTGACAGTACCTGAAGGCACAACGCTACAAGAATTGTCGCTCAAGCGATTGCGGTTTTACTTGCACGGCGAAAGGGAACTGACGAACGAGCTTTACGAGCTGTTGTTTTGCAACACGACGAGCGTGTTGCTTGAGCGTGAAGGTGGCCGATATGTCCCTTTGCCGCCAAACGCCATTTTGCCTGTCGGTTTTGCGCCGGATGAAGAAGTGTTGCCGTATCCGGCGCACTCGCATCCAGCGTTTCGCCTGGTGCAGGAATATTTCGTTTTCTCAAAGAAATTTCGCTTTTTCGATGTGGATCATCTGGATCAGCGCGGCGCGGCCAGTGAACTGACGCTGCTGTTTTTGTTTGATCGCAAGCCGAAAAGTTTTGTTTCAGTCGACAAAGAGACGTTCCGGTTGGGGTGTACGCCAATCATCAACCTGTTTCCCAAAGCGACGGAACCGATCCGCCTGGATCAACGCCAGTCAGAATATCGTTTGGTTGCCGATATGCGGCGCGAACGGTTCACCGAAATTCACTCCATCGCTAAAGTTTCTGCCAAGACAGACCCCAAAGACGACACGCAAGTTTACGAACCGTACTATTCCTTTAATCACGCGGCGCGCACACGCCAGCAAAAGGCATTTTGGCTGTCGCGTCGGGCTGATACCGGACGCAAGGATTTGCCGGGGACGGATATGTTCCTGTCGTTCGTAGACCTGGATTTCACGCCCAGTCGCCCGCCAGAACAAACCGTTTATGCGCACACCTATTGCACCAATCGCAATCTGGCGGAACAACTGCCTGCCAACGCGCGGTTGCAACCGGAAGAGAATGCGCCCTTGCACGGCATCGTTTGTCTGGGCAAACCGACGTCGCAAATTTATCCGCCGTTGCGCGGGGCGACGCTTTGGCGGTTGGTTTCGCACCTGTCACTGAATCATCTTTCCCTGTCGAATGGCCCCGCCAGCCGTCTGGCGTTGCAAGAAATCCTGCGGCTTTACAGTTTGTCTGACAAACCCTATCACGTGCAGCAAATCGAAGGGATCAGCGAATTGGAATGTCGGCGCATTGTTGGCTATTTCGGACAGGATGCCTGGCGCGGATTTACACGCGGTTTGGAAATCAGCGTGACCTTTGACGAAAACCAATACGTCGGCAGTGGCGCGTTTTTGCTGGCCACGGTGCTCAATCATTTCCTGGCGTTGTATGCGCCGCTCAACCAGTTCACGCAGATGGTGATCAAGAGCAAACAACGCGAAGGCGTCTGGAAAAAATGGCCGCCCGTCGCGGGCGATAGGTTGATGTTATGACCGAGCAGCGCACTGACAAGAACGGCAGTGGCAATGACGCGGCCTATGGTTGGCGGCTGCCCGGCGCGGTTGCGGGCTGGCTGGCGATTGAAGGCCATCGTTTCGATTTCTTTCAGGCGGTCAGATTGCTCGAAATGGCGCGCCCGGATCGGCGTTCGGTGGGCGAAGGCGCAGAGCCACAACATGAAGCCGTGCGCTTCAGTTCGGCGGTAGAACTGGCATTTCCCGCCAGCGATATAGCTGAAGTGCAGTTCAGCCCAAGGCCCAGAGCTTCTGAATATCACGACCCTGACCGCGTGACGGTGAACTTGTTGGGGCTGGCCGGTGCGTTGGGGCCGTTGCCGTTGCCGATCACTGAACTGATTCGCGAACGTGATTGGCACGGCGATCACGCGCTGCGCGAATTTCTGGACATCTTCAACCACCGGTTGCTGTCGTTGTTGTACCGCGTGCGCAAATCGCACCGGGTTGGTTTTGATCACAAGCAGCCTGGCGAAGACCTGTTTTCCGATTATCTGTTTTCGCTGATTGGCTTGGGCACTGGTTATTTGCGCGAGCAAATGGATGTCGAGCCGCGCTCGTTGTTGCATTATGCCGGGTTGTTGGCGCATCAGCCGCGTTCCGTGACGGGCTTGAAACAGATTTTGTCGCATTACTTTCAGTTGCCGATCGAATGCACACAATTTTGCGGACGCTGGCACGAACTCGATGACACGCAACTGACGCGCATCGGCCACACCGGACAAAACCAGCGCCTGGGGCAGGATGCCGTCGTGCTGGGGCGTCGCGTATGGGACGCCAGCGGGGCGTTTGAATTGCGTGTGGGGCCGCTGTCGCTGGCAGAGTTTTTAGATTTTCTGCCGTTCGGTTCCGCGTTTGGACCGCTCTGCGGGCTGACGCGCTTTTACGTCGGAGACGATTTCGATTTCACCATTCGTTTGATTTTGAAAGCGGGAGAAATTCCACGCGCTCGCTTGGGACTCAAAGACGGTTCGCGATTGGGCTGGACGTCCTGGCTGACCAACAAAAAAAGCGCTGCGCCAAACGCTCCCAAAGACGATGACGAGCAAGTGGTGTTGTCTTCGACCACAAAAGGGTATGTGGGCGGTTGTTTCCGCAAACAGGCTGACCGTTGGGTGTTAGGCGAAAGCGGCGGTGACGAATTGCGCCTGTCTGAAGGCTTGGCCACGCTGCAAACCGAAGCCTTCTGGCGACACTGTTTATTTGTTTGCCCGACGAAAAAAGCGATGAACCCGCCGCTGACACAGTGGTTGAAGCTTGAGCTGGCGCAAGTGCTGTCGGCAAGCGATGAGTTGTTGGGCAGGACTACGCAGGTGAAAGACGATACTGCCGTGACCGAAGACGACATTGCCAAATACCATTTGCTGTTGTGGGGAGACCCGGCCAGCAATGCGGTGCTGGCCAAGATTCTGGATCGGTTGCCGTTGCGCTGGAATTCGCGCACGTTGATGCTGGGCGGCAAATATTCATCCAAACATCACGTGCCGGTGCTGGTGTTTCCCAATCCGCTCAACCCTAACCGCTACGTTGTGCTCAACAGCGGGTTCCTGCTGCGTTCGGCAAAAGAGTCCGCGGCTTTGCGCAATCTGCCGAAGTCGGTGAATTGGTTGGTGCTGGATGTCGGCGAAGCGCTCAATTCGGAAAAGCCCGGACGCATCGTTGCTGCCGGATTGCTCGATTGAGGCTTGATCAAGGTGCCGTTGGCGCGCGCCGACGGTTGGCTCGTTTGGGGAGAGTTTTGCATGGCTGGTTATACACAGTCCAAGTTGCCCGCGACGATTACCTCGCCTTTGGGTGAAGACAAACTGTTTCTCAAATCGCTGCGGGGCGAAGAGCGGTTGTCCGGACTTTTTCATTTCGTGCTGGAGCTATCGTCAGAAGACAAAACGCCTGATTTGTCAGCCGTCGTTGGCCAACCGTTGACCGTCACTTTTTTGCTGAACGACGGAAGCAAACGGCACCTGAACGGTATTGTCGGACGTTTCGCCCAGGAAGGCGGCGACGCGCGGTTTACGAGTTTTACCGCTGAGTTGCATCCGTGGTTGTGGTTGCTGACGCTGACGGCGGATTGCCGCATCTTTCAGAATCAGACCGTGCCGCAAATCATCGAAAAGGTATTTACGGATTTGGGCTTTACCGATTACCGCAACGCGCTCAAAGGCACCTATCAGCCGCGCGAATATTGCGTGCAATATCGTGAAAGCGCGTTTGCGTTTGTCTCGCGGCTGATGGAAGACGAAGGCATTTATTACTTTTTCGCGCACACGGCCGACAAACACACCTTGGTGTTGGCCGATGATGCCGATGCGCACGAGGTTTGTCCGGGGCTGGAAAGCACCTCGGTTCACTATCGCAAATCGGCGCTTATCGGCACGGATGATCACGCCGTCACCAATTGTCAGATTGAGCAACAAGTCGTACCGGGCAAATACGCGCTGGATGATTTCAACTTTGAAACGCCAAGCACCGATTTGATCACCAGCGTCAGCGGCGAAGGCGGTACGCAGCGCATTTATGAATATCCGGGCGGGTTCAGCAAAAAAGACGAAGGCGAAACGCGCGCCAAGGTTCGCATCGAAGCCGTGGAATGGCCCGCCAAGTTGTTGCGCGGTTCCGGGTTTTGCCGCGCCTTTGTTGCGGGCTACAAATTTACGCTCAAGGATTACGACCGCGCAGACGTCAATGGAACCTATGTCCTGCGTTCGGTTTTGCACCAGGCGACGCAGGATAGTTACAGCAATTCTTTTGAAGCGTTTCCGCCTGACGTGCCCTTTCGCCCAGTGCGCGAAACGCTCAAGCCCATCATTGCCGGAACGCAGACGGCAATTGTCGTCGGCAAAAGCGGTGAAGAAATCTGGACGGACAAATATGGCCGCGTCAAAGTGCAGTTTCATTGGGACCAAACCGGCGCCAACGACGAAAACAGTTCGTGCTGGATTCGCGTCAATCAAGGCTGGGCGGGCAAACAATGGGGCAGCGTATTTTTGCCGCGTATCGGTCAGGAAGTCATCGTCGGATATTTGGAAGGCGACCCGGATCGCCCCTTGTTGCTAGGCGCAGTCTATAACGCCGAACAGACGCTGCCGTACACCTTGCCCGATGAACAGACCAAGAGCACGGTCAAAACCAATTCCTCAAAAGGCGGTGGCGGTTTCAACGAATTGCGTTTCGAGGACAAGAAAGATTCCGAAGAAATCTATGTCCACGCGCAAAAGGACATGAACCTGAAAATCGAGCACGACCGCACCAAGGAAGTGCTCAATGACGAAACCAACACCATCAAACAAAACCGTACCACCACGATTCAGGAAGGGAATTACACGCTGGTCGTGGACAAAGGCAATCGCGCGATCAAGATCAACACCGGCAACGACACGTACGAAGTCAAAGGGACGCGCACATTGACCGTCACCGGCAACGAGACGCATACGAACAAAGCCGATTTCGCACAGGATGTGACAGGCAAGGTCACGTACGAAGTCAAAGGCACGCGCACACTGACCGTCACCGGCAACGAGACGCATACGAACAAAGCCGATTTCACTCAGGATGTGGCAGGCAATGTCACGCTGAAAGTGACCGGCGATTTAACGATTGACGTCACAGGTTCAGTGAAAATCAAAGCGGGCACGACGCTGGACGCCGAAGCGGGCGCGACGCTGACCAGCAAAGGCGCTGCCGGAAACAACGTCGAAAGCGATGCGATCGTCACGGTCAAAGGTTCGTTGGTAAAGATCAACTAGATCAGATTTCATTTTGGCGTACGGGTTTTGCCACAGAGGCACAGAGCCACAGAGGTTTCTAAGTATTTCTCCGAGCCTCCGTGGCTCTGTGGCCAATCCGTAAAGCGAATTGAAAAACGATCTAAATGGTAACCGCCGTCATCAGAACACGCGACGCTGAAAAATTCTGATGGATATTGGCGCCCTGACTTTGTCGTGTACCAAGGTCGCGTGTTCTGATTTCGCAGAGAGTCGCTATGGGAATGCAGGTTTGTATGGGGGCGAGCATGCAATGCAGCTTTGGCGCAGCGCCGAGTTCGTTGATCGTGTTGCCCGCCAACTGCGTGCTGACGCAAACGCCCGACGCCAATATCATGGATAACAAACCGATTGTGAATATTCCGCCGTTCGGCATGTGCAGCTCCCTGGCCAACCCGGCAGTGGCGGCAGCAACGGCGGCGGCGCTCGGCGTTCTGACGCCGCAACCGTGTATGCCGGTCATTCCCGCGCCTTGGGCGCCTGGTTCACCCACAGTGTTGATTGCCAACATGCCCGCGCTGAATGACTCTTCCAAGTTAATGTGCGCCTGGGCGGGCGTCATAGAGATTACGAATCCCGGACAAACGACCGTGCAAATTCCTTAGCTGGTTAAAGGAGGAATCTCATTGAATTACGAATTCTCACTCGACAAAAAATCGCTTGCCTTATTGCTCGGCGGACTGAGCGTTTTAGGGCTGTTGCTCTTTGCCGCCGGGTTGTTGGTTGGGGTGCGCTTAAATGCCAATCCGCCAGAGCTGGCGCAAAACGCTGCGCCGCCAACAGCGGCAACACCTGCGGGAGCGCCTCCGAACCCTGGGCCGGAGCCTGTCAAACTGCGTGAAGAACCTGAGACAGATGACGTGAACGAGGCGCGGGTGAAACCGGCAGCCGCGCCGCCTGTCGTCGCCAGCGCGAATCTGCCGCAGCCCGCCAGCGCCAAAGAACCTACGCCTGCGCCGCCAGCCGCAACCACGGCGAGCAAGCCCGAAACCCCACCGGTTGCCAGCGCCGCACCGGCAGCGCGTCCGTCGCAAACGAATTACTCCGTTTCTTTGGCGACAGATGCGATCGCGGGCGAGCGTCCGCCTGTGCGGCAGACGTTTGCCGTGCAAGTGGGCGCGTTTCGTCAGGAAGCCAACGCGCAACGATTGTTGGAGCAACTGGAGAGCAAGGGCTATAGCGTAGCCGTATTTCAAAGCTCGGACATCGCGGACAACGTCTGGTATGCCGTACGGCTTGGGCCATACACGACGCAGAATGATGCGCGGCGCGCTGCCGCTAACATCGCCCAACAAGAAAATCTGAAAGCGATTGTGCGGCCTACGCGCAGCCTCTGAGCTCGGGTTATGTCTGCTTGCCAGGTTCTCAACCTAGTGTTTGGTGCGGCGTTGTTGGTGTTGGGACTGACTTGGCGCTGGTCGGCGCTTGCTGCGCGCAAGCGTTCGGCAGCGCACATGCCAACGGCGACGGCTGAACGTATGGCAACTGCCTGGGATACGCGCCTGGCTGTGCGCACATTGATCGAAGAGACGCCAGAGCTGCAAACGCTCTATGACAAGCTGGGGTATTCGGCGCAACTTGATCGGCAAACGTCGGAAATCGTCGCGTCATTACGCGCACTGATTCGTACCGAGGTGCCAGACTTTGCCGCGCTCTTCAACGCTTTGAATGAAGCACGCGCGCAACACGAAAAGTTGGCTGCACCGCAGACAGAGCCGCAGACGAAAAACGATTCATTGTTGCGCGCAGTTTTGGCGGCAGGAAACGATTCTGACACCGTGTTGCGCTTGCTGAACCGCAATCCGGTTGATGAGCAGTTGCCCTATGTTGAGCAAATACCCGTCAACAAGAACGGCGAATTGATCTGGCGCACGCCGCTTGAACATTCGTTGTTGCGCAAACGCCCGGCTGACGCGAAAGGCTTTGCCGTGTTGCTGGATCAATTGGAGCAATTGTTCAAGCAGGTCAAGCCACCATACAACCGCGCCAGCTTGCACGAAGTGCTCGACGCCAGCGAACGCGTGCGCCGCGATTTGCAAAAAGAAACGGCCTATATGCCGACCTCGTTGCAGATACTGGAAAAGAAGGTGGCGGACTATCGCGGCAAATCGCCCAGTCCGACGGCTTTGGCAAAGATCAACCAGTTGGATCAATTGCTGACAGCGTTTGTGCAGTTGGCGCGTCACGACATCGCTGTTGTGCGCCAATTACCGACGGCGTCTGAGGATGATCTGATGGCGTTCAAATCGGCGGCGCAGCAACTGGCAAAAAACTATTTGGAACAAACCTGGATGCATTCGCCGTGGCTTTCGTCGCGGTTGTTAGCGCTGTTGCTGGCCGCCGAAACTGCTCCGCGAGCCAAAGAGGCGCAAACTGTACCGACGTCACCTGCAGCCGTGCTCAAGATTGTTTGTGATGAAGTGATGTCTGGCAGTTATGACCGCGATGAAACCATTCGCCGGTTGCAACAACAGGAAGCGCGCGGCGTATTCGTCAATAGTCTGATTTATCCGTTGTTGCGCTTGCATCAACCAGCGGTTTCGCGCGTCGGCAAAGCAGGTTTGTCTGCGTCATAGTTTTGCGCAAAACCGTGCCAAGTTTCTTGTTGCTCGTTTGGCGGTGTCGTAAGATGCAAATCGTTTTTGTTGGACCTGCCAAACCGTTTTCTCGACGCATTTCAGTTGTAGGAGGTATGTGATGCCGCGTAAATCACCAACCCCAATTTTGCCCGCTGGCAAGCCTGCGCCCAGGGTCGTGCAACCTGTCGCAGCCGCCGCGCCAAATCGTCATCCGCAGCATGCGCCGCCTGTCTTCAAACCGGCGCAACCGCGTGCGGCGCAACCAAAGCTTGCCACCAAAGTCGCTCCCAAACCGCCCGTGGTCGCCCCCACGCGTCCAGCAGCGCCGTCTGCTTCGGGCGCAGTGCAAGCCAATCTGGTGGGCGGAGCCAATTCTTTGAAAGCGCGCGCCAAACAGCCGCCTGCGCCTGTTGCGCGTACCCAAAAGCCCGCAGTTGCAAATGAGAACCGCCCCGCGCCGGTGAAAAAGCCTGCGCCGATTCAACGCAAAGGGCGTCCGGGTGTCGAAGCCTTCAAAGTCTCGTTGCAACCGAAAAGCGGCGGCATGCCGTTGCCCGAAGACGTGCGCGCAAAAATGGAAGTGGCCATGGGCACAGACTTTTCCGACGTGCGCATTCACGTCGGACGCGAAGCGTCCTCTATCGGCGCGCTGGCGTATACCTGGGGCACGAACATCCATTTCGCGCCAGGCCAGTACAATCCGCACAGTTTGCAAGGGCAGAAAATTCTCGGGCACGAATTGTGGCACGTCGTCCAGCAAAAGATGGGACGCGTCAGCAATCCTTTGGGCGGCGGTGTAGCCGTCGTGCAAGACCACGCACTCGAAGCCGAAGCCGACCGCATGGGCATCAAGGCCGCGCTGACCGTCTTGCCGCGCAAATCGGGTGAGAAATAGAAAGGTACGCTACGTGCAGCCACTAAAGAAACCCGGGGCACATCAACGCGTTATTGGCCCTGCTTTAGTGCAGGCCAAACCCGCTCGCCCTATTGCAAATGCGCAGGCGCGGTTACAGGCTCCGCCTGCCGTTCAGTTGAAGCGGCCTCCTGTTGCGCCGCCCGTTTACCGGCCTCAACAAACGGCGAAACCCGTGCAAGCCAAAATGGTAAACGGGGCGTTGCAAACGAGAACGCTGGCAGTCGCGCCGCCTGTCTATCGCCCGAACTCAGGTCGCCAAACTCTTCAGCCATTCAAGGCGGCACCTGACACGTCTGCACGCGCGGCGGCGGCTGTCCGTCGAAACACAGCGCAAGTGCCCGTCACGATTTCTGGGCGAGCAGGTGACGGGCGCATAGGTCCGCAACGGGTTGGATCAGTGAACTTGGGACAGACATTGACGAGGGGGATGCAGAGAAAGACAGGGGGCGCATCTGCCCCTCCAGTTTATCGGGGAGGTGCTTTGCCTCCATTGTTTGCAAACATTTCCTTACCTAACGCTCGCGCAGGTAAGGGCACTCCCCAACAGCAACAGGAGGGAACCACCACGGCGCTAGTTCAACCGATGGTTCCCACGAAACAGGCTAAATCCCATTGTGGTTGCACCAAGTGCTCTTGTTCTGCAAGAAAAACTCGGAGAAAGCCTGTTAGAGTTGTTCAGCGTCAGATCATCCAGCGTCAGGTCATCCAAAGAATGGATGACTCTGATTACTCGAGCGAAGGGACCCAAAGCAGTGAGGATTTTACGGAAATTGGCTGTGCAGAGGATAACTGTATTACTGCCGATTGTGATGTAAAGGATACCTATCATCAAAATGGTGTTGCGCGGCCATTGGGGCAAACGATCCGCTCCAGATTTTATGGAGGATTTACTGCCGCAGTTGACCCGATTTGGAAAAACGCAAGGCTTTTGGCTGTGCAAGGGGCTTGCGGCGTTGGGAACTTTGCCTGTGAGCACTGCGGCAATTGCTACGCAAATAACACTGCTTCCATAGATCATATTGTGCCTGTTGTTGCGCATTGGAATGCCATTGGACATAACACCGATCAGGTTACACGCCAGGCTTGGTACAATAATACCGCTAACCTGAGAGTCGTTTACGGCCCACATAACTCCAGCCTGGGAGGCGGGGGTCAAGTGTACCAGCGTGACGTGACCACAAATTTCTCCGGCAATGCGAATTGCTAACTCCTACCTTCACCAATCAACTGACGGAGGTGCGGTCTAATGGCTGTTTCATATCAAAAAGTATTGGAAACGAGTTTTGGTTTTCCATTTCCGGATGACTTTTTTCGTTTCCAAGATTTCTTGCAAGTCTTGAAAGAGCGAGGATTGTCTCTTGGCGAATCTTTGCTGGGCCTTTTCCCTGCAAATGTTTTTCAGGTGTTCGACGAAGTACCTGAACCTAACACGGACCTGGAAACGAGATTCTGGAGAGATCCGCCGGAATTTGTGACTTTGTTGATCGGGAATGTTGATGGGCTGCACTGGGGGTACTACGTAGACGCTCCTGAGCATTCTCCTTATCCGGTTGCTCATTATTATCACAATGACAGTTTCGAGTTGGAAATTGACGGTGATCTTTTCGCGGCAGTGTCTAATTACGTCGCGGACGAGCGGCAAAATTTTGAGAACCTGCTGAAGGATGACCCCGCATCTGCGGAGCACTATCAGGCGAAATTACGGCAGCTTGATGCGTTTATGGAAGTGCTAACACCTTATCTTGGCCAAGCGCCAATTTCCCGGCAAGTCGTGGCTCAAACTCGAGATGGAATGGGCATCGTAGTTCCCGCCGAACTATATGTTCCTTTGCTGCCGAAAGATCCGTTTCAGGATGCCCTTTATTATCCCTCCGCCGATGAAGTTCGTTCTTTCAAAGAATTGGCGTTGGCCTCGCTACAAAATGGATGCCCTGGAGCTGCGCTAAAATTGGGGAAAGATTTGTGGGACTATGCTGCATACTTCGAGATCAGTTGTGAGCTGCTCGACATTGCATACGGCGCTTTGGGGCGGCCTTTGCTACAGAATCGGTTGGCTCGTATCAGACAAGATAGAAGACAGAGTCCGTCAGTACGATAAAAATTCCGTCTCATCTGGCTTCTTCGACGATGATCAGCGCGAACAGGTAAGTGTTGTTAAGACGTGCAATAACCGTAGGAGAGATGGTCATGTTAAACCGGCAACAGAGCAGTGGTTTCTCGCCTCGAAAAATTGAGGCGTCATCTCGGCGGTCTGTCACAGCAAAGATGAAAATGCTGCCAGCCGCTCCTGGTGTTTATCGGCCACAACAACCCCCAACCTTAGTGCAAGCCAAAACGTCGCAGGGCGTGCAACTGAGTCGGAAGCCTGCATTTTTGCCCATTGCCAATCGGTCTCAAGGTATGACGCAGGCTGTTCAGCCGACAATGATGGGCACATCACGGCATCTCAAACCGCCAACCGCACCTCCGGTTTACCGCCCGCAACCAAAAACAACATCATTGGGCTTACAGGCCAAGTCAGCCGCGCCTGCTGCCGGGGCAGCAATGGGCAATACGGTGGCACTAAAAGTTCGTGTTTCCGCTCCCCTCCAGGCTGGTAAAGGGCGCTATCGAATTACCGCAGGGGCTGGCAGCCAGCAAGTCGGTTCGGTCATGTTGCACGAGCGGGATAGGTCTTCTATTGAAGTGACGGACTTAGGCGTTGACGCAGCCCATCGTAAACAAGGTTTGGGCAATGCGTTGATTGCGTCGGCGTTACGCGCTGGTTTGCGAATGGGCAAAACGCGTGTGGTGCTTAACAGCCAGGACAACGGCAGCGGACGGTTGACGAATTGGTATCAAGGGATGGGCTTTGTTCGTACTGGCGGCAGTCGCCGTGGCTATCCACAGTTAGAGGCTTCGATCAGTCGCGTGCTATCAAAAGTTACGCAAAGACAGGTCGCACCTGTTTCTGCATTGCCCCAAGCCAACAGCACAAAGAGTGTTCCCGTGCAGCGTCAAACTGCGAATGTGGGGTGGCCACAGCTTAATCTGACGCCCGCTAAACGGGCGGGGGCTGGCGGTGTGCTTGCCCCTTCTGTGTATCGGCCACAGCCGTTGCCCAGGGTCTTACAGACTAAGATGGTAAACTCTGCGACTCCGCTTGCCACAGGCTCTTTGCTGCCATTTCCCTTGACCGTTCGACCAGGAGCTGGTTTAGAGCAAATCACGCGACGAATGGCATCCGGTTCTGCCTTTGCGCCTTTCTTTCGCTCAGCGCGCGCGCTCAACACCATACAGCGATCTTCGAGTGAAGAATCAGACGATAGCGACGACACTGACGAGGATAGTCAGGAAGATACAGAATCGTTCGAAGAGGATGAAGACCCGAAGGACACTGATTACAAGCAAGGCACGCAGAAGCGCACAGGGGGCGGATCCAAAACCGTATTCAATAAAGTCTATGGGGGCCATCCTAAGAAGACTTTGCTAGGGCGGCAAGGAAGCTTTGAGGTGCCATGCTCAGACTGCAGCCAGCCGGTTCACGTCACCAGGGAAGGAAAGGAAAAGGGCGTTTTTCAAGAGCGGGGTAAGGGGAAGAAGCGCAAACGAATCGCCCTTGCGCCGCCCATTTGCCATCTTGATCACAACGCGGCAGCTACACTCGGCGCATTTGACGAGATATCGCAGGAGTTAAGGAACGACAAGAGAGCGTCAAAACGCCTTAAGACGATATTGAGTGAAGGGACAGACCAGCACAAACAAATGAAGCAATATCTGGAATGGGGCGACGAAAAGAATTTGGGGCCAGGCCATACGGCTTGCAACTCGAAGCATCTCAGGGGAGACCCGTCCTACAAAAAGATGAACAAAACGCAAAAACGTAAGTCGCGGGAATATGTCAAGAAGCGGCTCAGTCAGAAGATCAGGGACGAGAAAAAAACGTCTGGCAAGAACTTCTGGGTGGACCTGGACAACGAGTTTGGCCCTTGGGGAAAAAATCATCCGCTCGGCCAAAACCCGTTTAACGGCAACAACGGTGGCGGTGGCGGTGGCGGCATCACGGGGTAACGCACACTGATTCGGGACCAAAGACATCTTATGTCGGCAAAGACTTTGATTCAAAACTCATCGGTTGTGCAACGCCATACGACAGCGTCGCGGCCGTTAGCTCCGCCGTTTTATCGCCCGCAATCGTTGCCGCGCGTTTTGCGGGCAACGCCGGTGCTGATGAAACGCAGCACTGCGCCGCCGGTTTATCGGCCCCAGCAAGTGACTGTAATGTCGCGGCCCGTTCTACAAGCCAAGCGGCCAGCATTTTCCTCGCAGACAAATTGGAGCAAAAGCGCGGCTCCGGCTGTTTATCGCCCTCAGTCACCGCCTGCGATGTTGCAGGCCAAACCCGCAAGCAGCCAACGGGAGACCAGCCAGATTCACGTTTCTGCACCAGTGCGCGCGGGCAAAGGCAGCTATCGCATCACAGCGGGCGCGGGGGGGCAGCAAGTCGGTTCGGTGATGGTACACGAACGCGACCGCTCTTCGATTGAAGTCACGGATTTAGGGGTGAATTCAGCGCACCGCAAGCAAGGTTTGGGCAATGCGCTGATTGCGTCGGCGTTGCGCGCCGGATTGCAAATGGGCAAAACGCGCGTGGTGCTCAACAGCCAGGACAACGGCAGCGGACGGCTGACGAACTGGTATCAAGG
>JAEUQO010000283.1 GCA_016789605.1 Acidobacteriota bacterium | reverse complement strand
GGCTGTCAGTGCGCAATCGTATCAAGGCGCATTGCGCGGATCGTTACGCGACAGCACAGGCAATGTGTTGCCCAACGTCACGCTGATGTTGGTCAACACGGCGACCAACGTTTCGCGCACGACGGTGACGAATGCAACCGGCGAATACTTTTTTGAAAAGGTTGACCCGGGCACATACAAGATCGAAGCCACCCAAAGCGGATTCAAGAAGCTGGAACGCCCCGGCATTCTGGTCGAAACGCAGCAGCAACTGACACTCGACCTGACGATGGAATTGGGCAATGTCGCCGAGACAGTGGTGATTACGGGTGACGTGCCGCTGATGGATACAGGCTCGGCTTCGACCGGAACCGTGCTGGGCAAACAGATTTTGGATGACTTGCCCAATTCGGGACGCAATCCATTTGCGCTTTCGGCCATTACGCCAACGGTGATTCCGGTCGGCAATCCGACGTTTAACCGGCAACAGGATCAGACGGGATCGTCGGCGATTTCGCTGGGTGGCGGACCGGTGCGCGGCAACAACTACATCATTGACGGTGTGCCGATCACGGATTTGCGCAACCGCGCGGTGATCATTCCGTCACTCGAAGCCGTGCAGGAAGTCAAAGTGCAGGTGAACACCTATGACGCCGAAGCGGGGCGTACCGGCGGCGGGTTTTTCAATACCGCCGCGCGTTCAGGCAGCAATGATTTGCACGGTTCCGCGTTTGGCTTTATTCGCCCGTCTTCGTTGCAGGCGAACAACTTTTTCAACAATCGGCGCGGCATCTCCAAACCGAATGCGCCATACAAACTGTATGGCGGCAGCCTGGGCGGCGTAGTGAAAATCCCCTGGCTGTATGACGGCAAAGACAAAACGTTTTTCTGGTCTTCGTTTGAAGGTTATCGCATGAGCACGTTTTTGAGCGAGACCTTTACCTTGCCGACCGAGCGCGAACGCAACGGCGATTTTTCGCAAACGCCGAACCTGGTGTTGCGCGATCCGCTGACCGGGCAGCCGTTTGCCAACAACGTGATTCCGGCCAACCGTTTTGATCCGGTGGGCGCAAAACTCGTCACGTTCTTTCCGCTGCCGAACGGCACGGGCTATTTGAACAACACCTCGGTGACTTCGACGCTGAAAGATCGCGCCGACCAGCAAACCTTCAAGCTGGATCATTCATTGACGGAAAATTGGAAGCTGAGCGGCTTTTACGCGCATTACGGCAGCCGCGAACCCGAAGCCGATTATTACAGCAACATCGCCAACCCGAACGGTTATCTGTTGTTCCGCAACGTACACGCGCTGGCGTTCAACAACATCATCTCGCTCAATCCGACGACGGTGTTGAGCTTGCGCTATGGGTACAACACCTTTGGCGATAACACGACGACGATCAGCGCAGGCTTCGATCCGGCACAGTTGGGCTTCTCGTCGAATTTCACCAAAGACATCAATTTCAAAAAGTTTCCGCGCGTGAACATTGTCGGCAATTCGTATGGCCCGTCGAACGCCGCGTTTGGTTCCGCTGCGCCATCTGACCAGGTGTATTACTCGCACAATTTGTTGGGCAGCGTCTCAAAGCTGATTGGCAAACACAGCGTAAAACTCGGCGCTGATTACCGGCGGCTGGCCACGGATTTCACCGAATACGGGCAAGCCAGCGGCACGTTCTTTTTCAACAGCAACGACACGGGCAATGCGATTGCCAACATTTTGCTCGGGCGGTTGGATTTCACCCGTCAGAACACCGCACAGATTGCGACGCCGCTGTCAGCCTATCTGGATTACGGCGCGCTGTATGTGCAAGACGATTACCGCATCACGTCAAAGCTGACGCTGAACCTGGGCTTGCGCTATGAAATCGAAACCGGGTTGAAAGAGCGCGAAAACCATTTCACGGTCGGCTTTGATCCGACGGTTGCCAGCCCGCTCAAAGTGCCGGGCATGGATTTGAAAGGCGGCTTGCTGTATGCCGGCGTCAATGGCGCGCCGACCGCGCAAACCAACACCTATCACAAATTCGCGCCGCGCGTCGGTTTTGCTTATGCGCTGAACGACAAGACGACGATTCGCGGCGGATACGGCATTTTCTGGGCGCCGCCCATTTTCAATTTCACGATTGCCGGATTGGGCGCGTTGGGGTTCTCGGCGATTTCGACGGTGTCGCCGGGCGCGAGCTTTGCCAATCCTTTTCCGAACGGGTTGAACAAACCGATTGGCAATACGCAAGGCTTGCGGACCAATGTCGGCGACGTTGTGCATTACGTGGATCAGACGCGCGACGCTGCTTACGTGCAGCAATTTTCCCTGGACGTGCAGCGCGAATTGCCGTTTGGCATCACGACGACGGTGAGTTACATCGGCAGCAAAGGGACCAGTTTGCAAATCGGCGGCATCAACGATGCGACCTTCAACATCAACCAACTGACGCCCGACAAACTCAGCGATCCGAATTTGCTGACAAACGTCGCCAATCCGTTTTTCGGCATCATCACCAGCGGGCCGCTGAGCGGCGCGACAGTGCAAAAACGCCAGTTGTTGCGCCCGTTCCCGCAATTCAGCGACATCTTTGTACACGGTGCGAGTGCGGGCAAATCGCTCTATCACTCCTTTACGGCCAAGGCGCAAAAACGCCTGACCAAAGGCGTCAGCTTCCTGACTTCCTATACCTATAGCGAGATGAAAGACAACGTCATCGGCCAGGGTAACTATTACGCCGGGACGTCGGGCTTTGCGCCGAACATTTACAACCTGGGGCCGGAATACGGCCTGGCTTCGATTGATTTGACGCATCGCTTTTTGGTGAGCGGCAGTTGGGAATTGCCGTTTGGCAAAGGCAAGTCGTTCTTGAGCGGCGGCGGTCTGATGGATCGTTTGGTGGGCGGCTGGCAGGTGAATTTCATCGGCCAGGTGCAAAGCGGTTATCCGCTTTCGATCACGCAAGCGAACAACAACACCAACGCGTACAGCAGCGGGCAACGTCCCAACCTGGTCGCGGGGCAACCGCTGTTGGCCAGCGATGCGTTGCAGCGTGCGTTGTCACCAAACGCGGCGGACGGCGGGTATTTCAACGCCGCCGCATTCTCGACGGCGGCGGCCAGCACCTTTGGCACGTTGAGCCGTACGTTGGATGTGCGCGGTCCGGGGCAACGCAACTGGGATATCGGCCTGACCAAAGACACGACGATTGTTGAATCGTTCAAAGCGCAGTTTCGGTTGGAAGCGATCAACGCTTTTAACACGCCGGTTTTCCGTGCGCCGAATACGACCTTTGGCAGTTCCAGTTTTGGCAAGATCACGGCGCAAGCCAACTTCGCCCGTGTGGTGCAAGTGAGCGTGCGGCTGATGTGGTAAGGGCACAGCCCGTGATTTCTGCCGACCAGTTCAGTGCCGCGTCGCGGTCACAACCGAATGGCACGCAAGTGGAGTCTTGCCCTTCGGAAGGGACCGCGCGCGGTACTGGAGTCAGCCGCTAGTTTCTGATTTCTCTGTAATTACGAACTGACATGAGGAAAGCATCTGCAGACTGTCGCGGGCGCGCGTTGAATGGAACCGCCCTTCAGCGTGCGCCTGAATCCTTGCAACGCGGATGGCAATGGGCCAACGCCAGTGTCAGCGCCTGGGCTGCGAGTTTGCGCACGCCAGAGCGTTGGACGCGTTGGCGTGGCGATTTTTTTGGCGGGACGGTGGCGGCGCTGATTGCCGTGCCGTATGGCATGGCGTTGTCACTGGCCATCGGCCTGCGTCCCGAAGCCGGACTTTACACGTCCATTGTGGGCGGCTTGATCTCCGGGATGATTTCAGACGCGCCGGTGGTTGTCAGCGGATTGTCCGCGACGGTTGTGCCGGTGCTGGCTGTCCTGGTGCAAAGTCATGGCGTGGGGGCAGCGCTGGCCGCAGGCGCGCTCAGCGGATTGATCATGCTGCTTATCGGCATCCTGCGGCTGGGACGTTTTTTTCATTATTTGCCGCAATCAGTGATTGGCGCATTCACCAGCGGATTGGGCGTGATCATCGTGGCCTCACAGTTGAAAGTCGTTTTGGGCGTCAAACCTGCGCCCGTCGGTTTTGACCTGGGCGTGGTGGATGATCTGTGGGCGGTCGCGCGCCAACTGGGGCAGAGCGATCCGCACGCGCTGGCGATCAGCGCGCTGGTGATCGGCGTGATGTTTTTGCTGCCGTTGTGGAAAGCGAGCGTGCCTGCGTCGTTGGTGGCGGTGGTGCTGGCGTCGTTGGTGGTGCCGTTTCTGGGTTGGACCTTGCCGCGCGTGGGCGCCTTGCCGGACAGCTTTCCCCACCCAAGCGCGCGTGCGCTGAATTTTGCGGACTTTTCCGATTTGATTTATCCGGCCTTCACCCTGGCCGGATTGATAACGATCAACCAATTGCTGACCGTCGTCGTTTCTGACCGGTTGCGCGAAGAACGCGGCGAAGTGAAATTCAACCGCGAGCTGATCGCACAGGGCGTGGCCAATCTGGCTTGTCCGTTTTTTGGCGCGCCGCCCGGCGTGGCGATGTTGGCGCGCACCGTGGCCAGCGCCAAAGCCGGGGCCGTCAGTCGTTGGTCGGTGTTTGCGCATAGCGTTGTGCTGCTGTTGTTTTTGCTGCCGCTGCGCGAATTGATCAGCCACATTCCGATGGTTGTGTTGGCCGCCGTGACGGTCGCGGTCGGCGCACAGTTGATTGGCGTTGAGCGATTTCGCGCGTTGCCGCGTATGCCGCGCGCTGACGCCACCCTGTTCTTATTAACTTTCGGGTTGGTCATTTTCAGTGACTTGATCGTGGGCGTCGGCATCGGTTCGCTCATTGCGATGCTGCTGTTTGTCGAACGCGCCGCGCAAGCCACCCAACTCGAAGCAATCGTTCCTGAACCAGCAAAGCAGGAAGCCTCAGCCATTTTCCCTTTACCCGAAGCGCCGACAACGCCCGTTGCAGAACCGGCAGGACAAGCCGAGCCTGCGGCATCGTTGCGCGCCGAAATGCAGATGTATCGTCTGGCGGGGCCGTTATTTTTCGCTTCGAGTGAAAAAGTGCTGACGCGTTTGTTGCGCGAAGTCACGGCCAAAACGCTGGTGCTCGATCTGACCGACGCCGGGCCGATTGATTCCGCCGCGACCGATTGTTTGCGGCAACTGGCGACCCGCCAACGGCAACGCGGCGGCGAATTGCATTTGCTGGGGCTGGACGCGCGTTTGTTCGCCTCGTTTGAAAAAGACGGATTGTTGCGCGACGTCGGCGCCACGATCCGGCCCGATCAGGAAGTCACCCGCTCGTTTGAGCAGCACAGATTGGTTCACCCGTCGGCGCACCCTAGACCGACAACCCACTCGCGCGTCGCGTGAAGCCGCTGCTTTCGTGACGCAACGTTTGCCACGTCCCACATCCCTTCAGGAGGAACACGATGAATCGTCCACAACCTACGGAGCAGAATCTTTCCCGGCAGCTTTCCCGGCGTTCGTTTGGCCAAATGGCGGCGCGCATGACCGCGCTGTTGGCGGCGGGGGCATCGTTGCCATTCTATGGCGAAGCGAATCTGGCGCTGGCCCAGCTTTCCAAGATTGGGCCGTTGCCTGCTGACGCCGTCAAAATCAACGCCAACGAAAATCCGCTGGGGCCTTGTCCCGAAGCCATTGACGCCATCAGCAAAGTGATCGCCAAAGGCGGTCGGTATATGTATGAAGACACCGACACGTTTGCCAAAACGCTGGCTGATCTGGAAGGCCTCGATGCTGAATACATCTTGCCGTTTCCCGGTTCCAGCGATCCGTTGCATCGCGCGGTGCTCGCATTTTGCTCCAAGGAAAAACCGTTTGTGATGTCTGATCCGGGCTATGAAGCGGGCGGACGCGCCGCGCAATTCATCGGCGCAAAAGTCATCAAAGTGGCGCTGACGCCCACCTATGCCCACGACGTCAAAGGCATGGTCAAAGCCGCGCACGAACGCAAAGCCGGATTGATTTATATCTGCAATCCGAACAATCCGACCGGCACCATCACTCCGCGCGCCGAAATCGAATGGGTGATCGCCAACAAGCCGGAAGACACCATCTTGTTGCTCGACGAAGCGTATATTCACCTGACCGACGAAACCGTTGGCTCTGATTGGGTGGCGATGGACAAGGACGTGATCATTTTGCGCACGTTCTCAAAACTGTATGGCATGGCAGGATTGCGCGCCGGGGCGGCCATGGGACGGCCTGATTTGATCGGCAAGCTGAAGAATTTCGGCGCGGGCGCGTTGCCCTTGACCGGGATGGTTGGCGCGACTGCCAGTTTGAAGGTCAAGAACCTGGTGCCCGAACGCCGCAAGCTCATCAAAGACATTCGCGAAGACGTGTTCGCCTTCCTGCAGAAAAACAACCTCGAATTTGTGCCTTCGGTCAGCAACTGTTTCATGCTGAACGCGAAAATGCCCGCGCGCCGATTGATCAATGCGATGCAGAAGGAAAAGGTTTACATCGGGCGCGTCTGGCCCGCCTGGCCGACGCACGCCCGCGTCAGCATTGGCACAAAAGACGAAATGGCGAAATTCAAAACCGCGCTCTTAAAGGTGATGAACGACCTGCAAGCGTAACAGTTTCGTGACGACTGCCGCGTGCGGTTTGGCGCCTCTGCCCACGCGGCTGTCGCATTTATGGGGCCGGTTCCAGCAGCAGTTGCTGTTTGACCTGCGCTTCGATTTTTTGCTTGCTGAACAGCAGCGGGAAGTAACGGCCCTGCGCCCACAGCGGCAGCAGATCGCCGTAATGCGGACTGCCGGGTTGCGCTGATTGTCCCGGAACGTTTGTGCCTACCGAATTATCCCAATCGCTCACATCCAGAATTTCGCGAAACGATGCGCCGTGCGTTTGGCGGAAGTTCGGGCCGCCCGTGGCAAACACCGTGTTGGCGTCGCCTGCGCGTTCGACGGCGGGCAAGTCAAACAACGCGCGTTGCGCCGCATTGGTCGAAAGCGGATGCGTAAACGGAGCCACGTGCAATTTGCCCCAACGCCATTGGCTGACGTCCGGGCCCAACTGTTTTTGCGCATCGTTGACGGCTTCTTTCAAACTCCAATACAGCGCCGCGTCGCGCGCCGCACGCGCATCCTGGCCGTTTTTCTGTGCGGCAAACCAACGCGGATCAGCGGTCTTTAGCGCCTGCAGGGTTTTCTGTAACGGAATGCGGCTGGCAACCAGCGGCCAGGCGTTTACCGGCACGTGAATTTTGAACACCGCCGTCGGCAGTTTGGTCAGCCAGATTTCAAACAACGCCGCCGCCGCAGAATCCGCGCTGAGCGTGCCATCCCAGTTTTTGAGCAGCGTCGCATACGGTTCCAGGTCTGTGTCAGGCAGTTTGGCCGTGCGCAAAATGGCCAGCAATTCGCGCGCGGGCAATGACACGGCGTCGTGTTGCAGCGCGGCAAAATCGGCGACCGTGAATTTGCGTTGTGGTTGGTTGAGCACTTCTTCAATGCGCAAAAAGCGAATCGGGTTGGCCCATTCATAACCCAGTTCGCGTTTGTAATCCGGCGGCAGAATGTTGTGATTGGCGGTGGCGATGAATTGTCGCGCCGGGTTATAGGCCTGGGGCAATTGCGACATCGGCAAAAATCCCTGCCATTCGTATTGGCCGTCGCCGGGCACCGGCAACAAGCCTGCCCAACTGCGTCCGCCCGGTCCTTTGCGAATCGGCGTCAAACCTGCCGCGACCCAGCCAATGTTGCCCTCCACATCGGCATACACCAGATTTTCCGACGGCACTTTCCAGCGTTCGGTCGCGCGCAAAAACTCCGGCCAGTTTTGCACGCGGTTCAGCGTCAACGACGCCAGATAACCCGCCGTGCCCGGTTCGCTGCCCACCCAGCGCAAGGCAAAGGCGCGTTGTCGGGCCGCGTCTTCATAAATCACCGGGCCGTGCGCGCTGAATTTCAATGCGATGGTGCGCGCCTGGGCTTCGCCTTTGACGCGCAGCGTTTCGCGTTCGATGCGCAACGGTTGCCATTTGCCGCGATACCAATATTCGTTGGGATTGGCGGGATTCAGGCGTTCGACATACAAATCCTGCTGATCAATGCCGACGATGGTGAAACCGAATCCGACGCGTTCGTTGTGTCCGGCGGCGACACCGGGCAAGGTCGGTTCGCCCGCGCCAATGACATTCCAGCCGGGGCCGTTCAGGTGAACGAGATAGCGCAAACTGGGCAAGGCAATCGTGCGGTGCGGATCGTTGGCCAGCAGCGGTTTGCCCGTCGCCGACAAACGACCCGACACGACCCAGTTGTTGCTGCCGTCGCCGGGATTGAATGTGACCGCGCCGCCAGCGGCATTGGCTGCCGCCAGGATTTTGTTATCAATGCCCGCCAAATCCAGCCCGGCAGGCAATGCCAATTTGTGCGCCGGATCGTTTTCGATCCACTCGTCCACAAATTGCGCGCCGAATTCGCGCGCCAGTTGGGCGCGCAAAATTTCTGTCGAAGCGTTGCGCGTCATGACATAACCGGCCATGCGCGTCAGACAGACTTCGGGCGTCCACGGTTCGGGCTCGTATCCGGCCAGTTGAAATTCGATGGGCAACTTGCCCGCCTGTTTGACCAGCGCAATGTGCGCGTTTACGCCGCGCACAAACGCTTCGATGATTGCTTGTGCGTCGGGCGCATAACTTTCGTATTCGCGTTTCAGGTCGCCGCGATACCGCAACAGCCGCGCAAATTTGTCGCGTTCGACGGCGCGCGGTCCCAGAATTTCGGCCAGCTTGCCTTCGCCCTGACGCCGCCACAAATCCATTTGCCACAACCGGTCTTGCGCGGCGACAAATCCTTGCGCAAAAAACAGATCGTCTTGCGTCGCGGCGTAAATGTGCGCAATCCCCCACGCATCGCGCAATACGCGCACGGGTTTTTGCAATCCCTTGAGCGTCAGCGTGCCTGCCGTTTGCGACAACACCGCGCGCGCACGCGCCGCCAGTTCGTTTTGTTGCAACGCCTGGCCGGGCAAAGCCGTCGCCAGCGCAATGAGTGCCGCACAAAACAACCACAGGCGAGAACGAGTCATGAGCATTTCCTCCTGAACGAACGGCGGGCCCGCCACGAGCAGCGCAAACCATCCTGGCCCGCTCGTTTGCGCTGCGCTTCCGTGGCCAGCCCGCTTGTTATTTGTCGAGCAAACCCGACAGCCAGTGCAATACGTTCAACAAAAATTGCGGATTCTGTTTGGCGTTGGGCGCATTCATGCCCATCAGCGTTTTGTTGGGGCCGGCCAGTTGCGCCGAAAACATCGCGGCTTCGCCAAACACGGCGACGCGCCCTTTGCCCGCGCGCAAGGTTGCGCCTTGCAACCAACCGCCGATGGCAGTTTTGGCCGTGTTGTTGGTAATGGCTTCGCCAAAGACTTTGGGCATAAACGCCAGCGCATCGGCGCTGAATTTCAGGATCGGTTCGCCCCGGTCAACCTGAAACGCCGAGCCGGTAAAAGTCGTCACTTCCGTCACGGCTTCGCTGGCGGAACGCCCTTGCGTGATTGGGTGGCGCAACAGCTTGCCGTCGCTTTGCGCAAACGTCAGCGGGCCGGGCGCTTGTTTGGGTTCGCGCGCATACCCGTTGTTGAAGCGAATGCCAAACGCCGCCGCCAGATTTTCCATGGCGCCGGGAAAGGGCAGGTGATCGGCGATCAGCAACAACGAACCGCCTGCGTTGACCCAATCGCGCACGGCGGCGACTTCTTCGCTGGTGAATGCGGGCGGATTGGGCGGCGACCAGTTTTCGCGGTTGCTTTCGTGCAAGGGGTTGGCGATGACCAGAATTTTGCCTGCGCGCAAGGTTTGGGCGCTGAATTTGTCTTTTGCGGCGGTGACCACATAACCGTCACGGCGCAACAAATCGGCAAACGTCTGATAGCGACCAGTGGCGGTGTGAAAGTTGAAATGGGCTTCGTCCAGCAACACAACCGGGCCTTTGCCGGGCGCAAAGGCGGGCTGAGCGACCGGCGGTTTGAACTCCGTGTCAGACACTTGCTGCGCGCGCACCTCAGCGCCAAGCGCAAACCACAGCCAGGCGATACACACGACTGCCAGATGCTTTGTCTTCATGTTCCCTCCGGGAAAAACGACGTAAATTTCCGTTGGTGTCTTGCAGGAGTCCGGCCCCGCCATTCAACCGCAGCCACGCAGCGATGGCAATGCCGCCGCAAGATTTTTGCCGCCTTGCCCTGGCTTATCTGGCGATGCACCCGGCAAATCCGTACACTCTGCGGCGTCTTCAACCAAAACAGCAATCAGGGGAAGCCAATGGCCAAAAAGACGCAGGATTTTGCATACGATGTTTTTCTCAGCCACGACCTGGCGGATGTCGTGTGGTGCGAAGCGCTGGCGACTCGCTTGGACGACCTGAATATCAGGGTTCTCTACGACTCCACCATTCGTGAAACGGACCCGTTGAAGAGCGCTGAAAAGCAAGCGCGAAAGACGCTAGCCGTTTGGAGCGATAGTTACCTGTCTCACCCCGACTTCCAAAAACAGATCGAGCGGCTGAGTAAATCTGGTCTGCCTGATCGCCAGTTCATTCCGTTGGTGATTGCCGATTGCAAGCAATTGCCTGCCATTCCCTATCTGGATTTTCGCAACCCCGCAGACTTTCATTTCTGGTTTCGCAAACTGCTTGAGACGTTAGATTTGCCAGCTCTGCAACCGCAGTTTGACGAAGCGTGGGGGCAAAATGAATTGCTGGATGTTGGCGAGGCTGATCCCGCGCGTCGCGGCAAACTGAACTATCAAAAGGGCAAGCGGTTCGAAGCTCAGGTGGCTGAGCTGTTTCGCTTATTGGATTTCGATGTCACGGAAGATGTTCATCTCAACGGGGTGCAGTTTGACCTCAGAATCCAGCAAACGGATCCGCTCTTTCCTAAAAAGGCTTATGTTGAATGCAAGGATACACGTGTTGGCGATCAAGAACGCAATCAGGCCATAGCCCAAAATGCTGTCATTCAGGCGAGCGAAAAGAATTCCAGTTGTATTGTTGTTTCTTCGCAAGGCTTTGCTTCAGAAGCACGCGAAGCAATGGAGAAAGTTGGAATCGTATGCCTGACTTATCGCGAATTGCATAGCCAGTTGGTTCAACTGGAACGATATGCTGATTGGCTGATTGCTGATTATGAAGACTGGCAACGGAAAAAATGGAACGGCGGCGACTGGTTTATACGGCCAGATTTTATTACTGACGTTGGAGGGAAACAGATCGCGGCATTGGAATTTCTCGGACGTTGGTTGGGCGACGAACGCAAAAATCAGCTTGTCATTTTAGGAGACGCCGGTTCGGGAAAGACCAGACTGGCGCAATTTCTGGCCTACAACCTGGCACGAGCCTTCCGGGATGATCCGCTGCGGCATCCTGCGCCGCTGCTCATTCCGCTGGGCGACGTCCGCAAAGAGATTTCGCTGGAAGGTTTGATCATTGACCATTTCAGCCGCTGCATTCAGAAAACGCCAGACTTTCGCCGGTTTCAGCATTTGGTTTGTCAGGGAAAGATTATCGTCATTTTTGATGCTTTTGACGAAATGGCCGACCGCGTCAGTTATGACGAAGGCTTTCGCAACTTTCGGGAACTTAGCCGACTGGCCGAACTCGCAGGCAAGGTGATCATTACCTGCCGCTCAAATTACTTCAAAGACTTGCGCGAACAGCGCGAACTGATTGCCGATGCCTACACGACGGCGCTTTATGAAAAGCTGCGCGAATCGTCCGGCAACGAAGCCGTTTATGTGAAGCATTTTGACGATGCGCAGATTCTCGCCTACTTGAAACGTGCGCGCGCCGCCAGTTGGCAACATGATTTTGACAAGAGTCAGCAGGTCTACGACCTGAAAGGATTGGCGCAATTGCCTTTGTTGCTGGATATGATTGTTCAGACGCTGGACGATTTCAGCGCAGACGAACGCATCAATCCGGCGAAACTTTATGAGCGTTACACCAACCAGTGGGTCAAACACGAACAACGCAAAAAACGGTTGTTGCTGCGTCCCGAAGACCGCCTGAACCTGATGCGCGAACTGGCCTGGCGCGTTTGGAACAACCCCGACAATCCGATGCGGCACCGCGAATTGGCCGCCTTTGTCAAAGAAATGCGCGACGCGGGCGCGTTTGAATTGCGCGGCAAAGACGTGGCGGACATCGCCGATGAAATCCATCTGGCGACGTTCTTGAAGCGCGTGGGCGATTCCGGCTTCGACTTTTTGCATCGTTCGTTTATGGAGTTCTTTTTGGCGGGCAAGCTTTTTAGCGCGCTTTCTGAGCAGCGCGAAGGCTGGTCACAATGGCTGGATGCGCCGTTGTTGAATCGCAATGTCATTCATTTTTTGGCGATGCTGGATGTGCAGGATCAGATCGTTGCGCCGTTGCAGCAAATCGTGACGGCTGAATATCGTCCGCGCGTGTCAGAAAACGCTCTGGTTACGCTCTATTGGAGCGGGCGCTTTCGGCACGGGATGGACAAACGGATCGAAACGCTGGGGCAGTTTCGGCGACAGATGGCGGGGCGCATTCCGCCTGGGATTCGCATGCAGGGAGCCAAGCTGGCCGAAGTCGAATTGCAATACGCCGATCTGAGCCGGGCTGATTTTGCTGGCGCTGACCTGAGCAAAGCCAAATTTGAGCTGGCCGAGCTGGTGGCCGCAAACTTCGCTGACGCCGTGTTGACCGAAGCGTCATTGGAACGCGCCGATTTGCGCCAGGCCGACTTTCAGCGGGCGACGCTCGAACTCACCTCGTTTGCCGGGGCCGATTTGTCGGGGGCCGATTTCACAGGGGCGGCGGGCTATCTGGCCGACAAATTTGCCGGGGCGCGATTGTCTGGCGTGCGCGCGTTGTCCGGGGTCAGCGGCGTGCTCGATTTGCGCCGGTTGGAACCCGTGGTTCAGCGGGGCGACTCTGGCTGGTGGATCCCCGGCTGGCCAGGCTGTCCGGTCGCATTTGCCCGCACAGACAAAAACGACCCGGCCAGCGACGTGCTGGCGGTGGGCGGCGCTGACGGGGTGATCAGGATTTATCGCGCGGCGGATGGCGCATTGTTAAAAATGCTGTGGGGTCACAGTGATAGCGTGTTGAGCGTGGCGTTTTCGCCGGATGGCGAGCGTGTGGCGAGCGGGAGTGAAGACAACTCGGTGCGGTTGTGGTCAGCGAAAGAAGGTCGTGAGCTGGGTAAGCTGTCGGGTCACAGTGATCGCGTGTGGAGCGTGGCGTTTTCGCCGGATGGCGAGCGTGTGGCGAGCGGGCGTGAAGACAACTCGGTGCGGTGGTGGTCAGCGAAAGAAGGTCGTGAGCTGGGTAAGCTGTCGGGTCACAGTGATCGCGTGTGGAG
>JAEUQO010000223.1 GCA_016789605.1 Acidobacteriota bacterium | reverse complement strand
GGTATTTAGGCCAACGTCGGCTGTTTTGTGACCGCGCACCCAGCCTGCTTTTCACCGAGAACGAAACCAACAAAGAAAAACTTTATGGCGCAACGAATGACTTCCCCTATGTCAAAGATGGGATCAATGACTACCTCGTTCATGGACGCGCAGACGCGGTGAATCCCGCTCACACGGGCACCAAAGCTGCCGCGCATTACCACCTCACGCTTTCGCCCGGCGAAAGCAAAACCATCAAGTTGCGGCTGACAGATGACCTGCAACTCAAGAATCCTTTTGCTCAAGAGTTCGAGCAAATCGTCGCTGAGCGGTTGCGGGAGGCTGACGAGTTTTACGACAAACTTGCCCCCGCGCATCTTTCGACTGATGCGCGTAATGTGCAGCGCCAGGCATTCGCTGGCTTGCTCTGGAGCAAGCAGTTCTATCATTACGACCTGAATCGCTGGCTGACAGGTGATCCTGCCAATCCTGCGCCACCGACTGAACGCTGGAATGGCCGCAACAAAGACTGGGGGCATTTGTATAACGCAGACGTCATTTCCATGCCCGACAAGTGGGAATATCCCTGGTATGCCGCCTGGGATTTGGCGTTTCACTGTATTCCATTGGCGCAGGTAGACCCTGATTTTGCCAAAGAGCAACTCATCCTGATGTTGCGCGAATGGTATATGCACCCCAACGGACAAATTCCGGCTTACGAATGGGCATTCGGAGATGTGAATCCGCCTGTTCACGCCTGGGCCGCTTGGCGCGTTTATAAGATTGAGCAGCGGCAATGCGGTCACACCGGTGATCGCAAATTCCTGGAGCGCGTCTTCCACAAGCTGCTGCTCAACTTTAACTGGTGGGTCAATCGCAAAGACGCCGAAGGCAAAAATATCTTTCAGGGCGGCTTTTTGGGGCTGGATAATATCGGCGTCTTTGACCGCAGCGCGGCGCTGCCAACGGGCGGGCATTTGCATCAATCCGACGCAACCAGTTGGATGGGCATGTACTGTCTTAACATGCTGACTATCGCGCTGGAACTGGCCAAAGACAATCAGGCTTATGAAGATGTGGCGTCAAAATTCTTTGAGCATTTCGTTTACATCTGCCACGCCATGAATCACGTCGGCTGCGCCGATGTGCAATTGTGGGACGAGCAGGACGGCTTTTATTACGACGTGCTGCATTTGCCCAACGGCGAACATTTCACGATGCGCGTGCGGTCGCTGGTCGGTTTGATTCCCCTGTTTGCGGTCGAAACGCTGGACGAGGCGGTACTGAACAACTTGCCCGGCTTCAAAAAACGCCTGCAATGGTTTATCGAAAACCGGCCAGAGTTTGCGCAACATGTCGAAAGCGAAATCACCGCAGAAGGCAAAACGCGCTACTTCCTTTCGCTGGTCAACCGTGACCGGTTGCGGCGCGTGTTGCAATTGATGCTGGACGAGGACGAGTTTCTTTCTCCCTATGGCATTCGCGCCGTTTCGCGTTTTCACGCTCAAACGCCCTATGTGCTCAACGTCAACGGAACGGAACATCGTGTGGATTACGAACCGGCAGAATCTTCAACCGGATTGTTTGGCGGGAATTCCAACTGGCGCGGCCCGATCTGGTTTCCGGTAAATTACCTGCTGGTCGAATCGCTACAAAAGTTCCATCACTTTCTGGGCGACGAATATCAAGTCGAATTCCCTGCTCGGTCAGGCGACAGCAAGCACTTGTGGGACGTGGCGGGTGAGCTTTCGCGCCGTATGACGCGCATCTTCTTACGCGATGGTGAAAGGCGACGTCCTGTTTATGGTGGAACAGAGAAATTCCAGCACGATCCGCACTGGAACGAACACGTGCTTTTTCACGAATACTTTCACGGTGACAACGGCGCAGGCATCGGAGCCAGTCATCAAACAGGCTGGACAGCATTGGTCGCAAAGTTGATTCAGCAGAACGGTGAATAAGAAAGAAGGCCGCCGAAACAATCTGGCGGCCTTCGACATTGCAAAATCTATTGGGTGTGGCCTCACCGCCGCACTCAATAGAACAGTACAGAGTTAGTTGCTCTGTTTTTTTATAAGAAAACTGGCGAGAAACGTAATGCCGACGCCCAACCAGAGCAGCACAGAGCCACCCGGTTGCGGATTCGCCGCAACGTTTCTGCGCAATCCCATCAACGCCATTATTAGCCCGCCGCAAGCGAGAGCAATGCAAAGAATGTTTCTTGTTTGTTGACTCACGGTTCCCCCTTTTCTCATTACGAGAAGCCAAGCTTGTGATTGTAAGCCAGGCTATTTCTTGGCCGAAAAAATCATGAGAAAGCTGGCGAGAAACGTAATTCCAATGCCGAGCCAGGTAATCACTTTGCCCCCGGATTGCGGGTCGCTCCCGGCACTTTTGCTCAAACCGATGCCAGCAATGAACAGCCCAATGACAGCAAGGACAATCAAAACAATGCTTTTTGTCTTTTGATTCAATCTATATCCCTTTCCCTTTGCGGAAACATACAGCAGGTTGCAGCCAGAACCGGATTCAGATGGAGCTTCGCCAGCGCTGACAAAACAAACAGCGCTTGCACTGACGATGTGCCTCGCCATCCAGTCGTAAATGTGTTTCGGCTTCCAGAGTTGACGATTTGTTAGTGGAGGTCGGTCGTAAGACCAACGGCAGGCAGTATAGTAATCGCACTCTGATCCTGCAACGATCTGTCAGAATTTGCTTCTGCTCGCCCCATCACCTTTTCTCAACCGAGCAACCTGCGCACGTTGGCCTGGAATAGATATTCCTGCTACTGGCATTCAGACAATGCGAGCGCGCAATGATTTGCGCCACGACAAAACATAAGCAAGCAATTCAATCGCAGGAAAAGGAGAAAGAATGTCATTCAAATTTTTGCCAAATGCGCGCAAGGTGGCTGCGCGCATCGTCACAGTGGCGGTGTTGACCGCTGCCTTACTCGGAATTACGTCTAAGCTGCAGGCAGCAGTAGACCCCGTCAACAAGAATCTCTTTGGCACGGCCCTGCAAGGGTATGACGCAGTGGCGTATTTCAAAGAAGGCAAACCGGTCAAAGGACAATCTGAGTTCCGCTATGACTGGATGGGAGCCAAGTGGTATTTCGCCAACGCGGCCAATCGCGACGAATTTGCCAAAAGCCCTGAAAAATATGCGCCGCAATATGGCGGCTATTGTTCTTGGGCGGTCGCCAACGGCTACACGGCCAACATTGACCCCGAAGCCTGGCGCATCGTGGATGGCAAGCTCTATCTCAATTACGACAAGAGCGTGCAAAAGAAATGGGAAGCCGACATTCCCGGTTTCATCAAACGAGCCAACGAAAACTGGCCCAAACTGAAAAAGTAAAGAGGGAGGCCAATAGATGAAAGCGATTGCAGTAACCCCCGGAAAACCCAATAGCGTGCATCTGGCAGAGTTGCCAATGCCGAGCGTGCGCGAAATCCCCAATGGGCGCGGCGTGCTCGTGCGCATGTTGCGTGTGGGCGTGGATGGCACCGACAAGGAAATCAATGCCGCAGAGTATGGGGCTGCGCCGGAAGGCTTCAATTTTCTCGTCATCGGTCACGAAGGTTTCGGTCAGGTCGAAGCCGTCGGCCCGAATGTGACCGAAGTCGAACCGGGTGATTATGTCGTAGCAACGGTGCGCCGCCCCGGGTCAAGCATTTATGACCTGATCGGCACCAACGATATGACGACGGATGACACGTACTTTGAACGCGGTATCAATTTGCGTCACGGTTTTTTGACGGAATATTACGTGGACGATGTCGAATACATCGTCAAAGTTCCGCAAGGCTTGAAAGAGGTCGGCGTGCTGTTAGAGCCAATGACCGTCGTGCAAAAAGGCATTCAACAAGCCTATGAAATCCAGCGGCGGTTGCGCGTCTGGCGACCGAAAAAAGCTGCCGTGATGGGAGCCGGGACGATTGGCTTGCTGGCTGCGCTGGTGTTGCGCTTGCGCGGCCTGGATGTGACGGTGTTCGGCAAAACGGCGAAACCGTATTTGAACTCCGAGCTGATCGAAGCGCTCGGTGCACGTTATGAATCTACCAGTGAGCTATCTGTGCTGACGGGCGCACAGAAATACGGGCCGTTTGATCTGATTTTTGAGGCGACGGGTTTTTCGCCCATCGTGTTTGAAAGCATGCAGGCGCTCGGCAAAAACGGCGTGCTGGTTTTGTCGTCGGTGACGGGCGGTGAGCGCACCGTCGAAGTCCCGGCAGATAAAATCAATCTGGAATTTGTGCTCGGCAACAAAGTGATGGTCGGCACCGTCAATGCCAATCGCGAATACTTTGAATCCGGTGTGCGAGATATGGCGCAGGCAGCGGCGCAATATCCCGGCTGGCTCAACCGTTTGCTGACACATCCGGTCAAAGGCTTGGAAAACTACCGCGCACTGTTTGAACAACTCACCAACGCCAAAGGCGCAATCAAAGTTTTCTGTGAAGTCGCGGCGCTGTGATCGCTTCGACGTATTGTTGGGGAATGACATTTGAGGCGGCGGAATAAGGAAGACACTCTTCTTCCCTGTTCCGCCGCATTTGTCTGTGCGCAAGCAACACCATTTTGTCCGGTTGTGCTCACACACTTTGTCATTGCCAGCTAGTGAAGTCTGCGTCTACACTGCAATCCATCCTTAAACCTTCATTGCAATCGTTCGCGTTTGAAAGGAGCAACAGGCATGCAGTTAGGCATGGTCGGGTTAGGCCGCATGGGCGGTAATATGGTGCGCCGGTTGATTCGCGGCGGCCACGAATGTTTTGTTTTCGATTTGAATCCAGACAACGTCAAACAGCTCGAAGCTGACGGCGCCAAAGGGGCACGGTCGCTGGAAAATCTGGTCGAGCAAATGGCCAAACCGCGCGCCATCTGGGTGATGGTTCCGGCAGGCGGACCAACCGAAAAAGTCGTAGATACGCTGTCGAAATTCATGTCAGGCGGCGACATCATCATTGATGGCGGAAATTCTCATTTCAAAGATGACGTGCGACGCGCCGAAGCTCTTGAGCAAAAAGGCATTCATTACGTTGACGTCGGCACCAGCGGCGGCATCTGGGGTGCTGAACGTGGTTACTGTTTGATGATCGGCGGCAAGCAATCTTCGTTTGAACAGTTGCAGCCCATCTTGCAAACGCTATCGCCTGGTCGCGGTGACATTCCGCGCACGCCTGGGCGTGAAACGGCGGGCGGGACTGCCGAAGAAGGCTATTTGTATTGCGGCCCGTCAGGCTCCGGCCATTTCGTCAAGATGGTGCACAACGGTATCGAATATGGCCTGATGCAGGCTTACGCCGAAGGCTTCGACATTATGCGCAACGCGATGTCGAAAGACTTGCCGGAAAACATTCGTTACGACCTGAATCTGGCCGACATTGCAGAATTGTGGCGGCGGGGCAGCGTGGTGGGCTCTTGGCTGCTTGATCTGACGGCGATGGCCCTGTTGGAAAATCCCACCTTGTCGGAGTACTCGGGCTTTGTGCAGGATTCCGGCGAAGGGCGCTGGGCGATTCAGGCAGCGATTGAAGAAGCCGTGCCGGTTGACGTGCTGGCGGTGTCGCTCTTTACGCGCTTCCGCTCACGCCAGGAATACACCTTCGCCGAAAAGATTCTCTCGGCCATGCGACACAAATTCGGTGGCCACGTTGAACGCCCGGCAGGAGGCTGAAGACCCAGTTATGAGTTCAACACAAATTCGTTTGATCGCGTTGGGTGTGTTTCAGCGTGACGGCAAGATTCTGGTGATGGAAGGTTTCGATGCCACCAAGGGCGAACGGTTTTACCGTCCGCTGGGCGGCGGCGTCGAATTCGGCGAACGTGGCCATGAAACCGTCGTGCGCGAGTTACAGGAAGAACTGGGTGCAGAGATACAAGCGGTTCGCTATTTATGCACGCTGGAAAACATCTTTATCTATCGCGGAAATCCTAGCCATGAACTAGTCCTGATGTATGACGGCGAATTCGCGGATGAAGCCTGGTACCAAAAAGAGATCATCCACGGCGTCGAAGCTGACGGAGAACCAATCATCGCCGTCTGGAAATCGCTAAGCGAATTTGGCCTTGACCAGCCGCCGCTGTATCCCAACGGATTGCTGGAACATCTCATCTCCTCCTCAAACTGATATTCCAATCTGCCAACGGAGTTTTTGATACGCATGCCGACAAGCAATACTGAACAACAAACGCAAGGCCGCGTTGCAGACCCTTGTGTGATGGTGATTTTTGGCGCGACTGGCGACCTGACCAAACGGAAACTGTTTCCCGCGCTCTACAACCTGGCCAAAAGCAATTTGCTCTCGCGCGAATTCGCCATCGTGTGCACGTCGCGTACGGACATGACAACTGAAGCGTTTCGCGACTTAATCAGTCAGGATATCAAGACCTATGCCACCAGCGCCGTCGAACCCGACATCTGGGAGTGGTTTTTACAGCGCACTTATTACGCGGGGGGAGATGTCACCAATCCTGAGTGCTACCAAAAGCTGAAAGACCTGTTGGCTCAAGTCAATCAATCGCACGGAACACACGCAAACTACTTTTACTATTTGGCCACGGCCCCCAACTTCTTCGGCGAAATCATTCGTCAACTTGGCGCGGTGGGGCTGATGACAGAAGAAAACGGGCAATGGCGGCGTGTCATTATCGAAAAACCCTTCGGCCACGATCTGGAATCTGCCCGCGCCTTAAACGCCGAAATCAAACAGGTCATCAACGAACGACAGATTTACCGCATTGATCATTACCTGGGCAAAGAAACCGTCCAGAACCTGTTGGTGTTCCGCTTTGGCAACGGCATTTTTGACCCGGTCTGGAACCGCCGTTACGTGGATCACGTCGAGATCACGGCTGCCGAAACCGTCGGCGTCGAAAAACGCGGCGGCTATTACGAAACCTCCGGCGCGTTGCGCGACATGGTGCCCAATCATCTGTTCCAACTCGTTTCTTTGACGGCGATGGAACCGCCCATTTCATTTGACGCCAATGCCGTGCGCGACGAACAAGCCAAAGTGCTGCACGCGATTTCGCCCATTCCGCCGGAAGAAGTGCTCACGCGCGCCGTACGCGGACAATACGGCCCCGGCGATGACGACGATGAACACATGCTGGGGTATCGTCAGGAAACTGGCGTCAATCCAAATTCGACAACCGAAACCTTTGTGGCGTTGAAGCTGATGATTGATAACTGGCGCTGGGCGGGCGTACCGTTTTATCTGCGCACAGGCAAACGATTGCCCAAACGCGTCACAGAAATCGCCATTCAATTCAAAAGCGCGCCCTTGATGCTCTTTCGCGACACGCCGGTCGAGCGCTTACGCACCAACCGTCTCGTCATTCACATCCAACCTGACGAAGGCATCAGTTTGCGTTTTGGCGCCAAAATCCCCGGCCCGATCATGCGGCTTGGCGCAGTCGAAATGGATTTCAATTACGTAGACTATTTCGGCAGTGTCCCCAGCACTGGCTATGAGCGTTTACTCTATGACTGCATGGTTGGTGACGCCACGTTGTTCCAGCGCGCTGATATGGTCGAAGCCGGCTGGCGTGTCATCGAACCCGTGCTTGACGTTTGGAAAGCCCTGCCGCCACGTTCATTCCCGAACTATGCTGCCGGCACGTGGGGGCCCAAAGAAGCCGAAGAGCTGCTCGCGCGCGACGGACGTGAATGGCGTCCGATAGACTAGCAACCTGAGGCAGTCGCCATCCTTGCTCCCTGCGCGCCTGGGCGCGCAGGGAGCGCTGTCCTGACCGAACACACCAACCTGCCCTGTCATTTGCCTGCCTTCTCATTTGGAAGAAGCAGGCCCGCCAAGTACACTAAGCTCCCGCTCGCCCCTCTCCCCCCACTGGAGAACGTCAATGAACCCGGCGCATAAAAACACCTTCTCACACATCTGTATTATCCGCTCCCTGATTTTCTTTGTAACAACGCTGTTGCTGAGCGCATTCAGCGTGCATTCGTCACAAAACTCCGCACCACGCGCGGCACAAGAATGGTCCGCCAAACTCGATAGCGAAGTTCGCTTTTACCAAACAACCGAATTGGGCGTACTGGTCGCGGGCACTGACAAGTCGCTGTATGCACTGGATGGCGAATCAGGAGACGTGCTCTGGCGACGAAAAACCGGTCGGCTGGATGAAACCGACGTCGCGCCGGTTATTGGCACGGACTTATTGCTGCTCAATCTGGAAAAGAACGGCAAAACACGCATCGAAGCCATAGACCTGTTGACCGGCAACACAGTCTGGCAAAGCGACAAATTGCGCGGCAGCGTCATGCATCTGGCGCTGGAACCAGACAACGGTTGGCTGGCAATTGTCCTCGTGCGCGACGCCAAAGGAAAACCAAGCGATGGTTGCAAACGCAAACCCGCAGTTCATTTGTTACACCTGGCAACGGGTGAAGAGTTATGGCGTTACGAATTGGAAAGCGAAATCCAGATGATGCCGACGCGCTGGTTTGCGGATGATGACAAAGAAACGCTTTTCACGCTGGACAACTATCGCGCGCCGCTCTTTGCCGACAATCGGTTGTTTCTCTTTTATGAAGGCGTCACGGGGCTGGCCGTGCAATCCGGCAAGGAGTTATTGCGCGAGCGCTTTCGCATAAACGAAGAAGGCCTGGCGTTAACCGAAGCCGATCCGGTTGCCGACGCAGAGCGATTGTATGTGTCAGGCCGTGGCCGCGTGCGGGCGTTGTCACGTGCGACCGGCAAACTGATTTGGGAAGCAAAAGATTTGGGGCTGACGCCGGAACTGTTGCTGACAGGCGAGAGTTTGTTTGTGCGCACAGGAGGTCGCTTTTCGCAATTGAAAGATGGCGAAATCGTCAAGCGCGGCCCATATGGCGTCAGTGCCATAGACTCGGCCACAGGCAAAATTCGCTGGCGCTTTCGCGGCGCTGACAAAGGGTTGACGAATCTGGCGCTGGCCAGTACGACCACGATCATGCTGGCTGATGACGATGAATTGCTCAGCCTGGATGCCGCAACCGGGCGCGTGCAATTGCGCAGCAAACATCGCATTCGTCGCCCGGCGTTTGTCTTGCTCAACGAACGAGGCGAGGTGCTGGTTGGCGGGCAAAACGAATTGGCGGCGTTTGATCCGTTGCGCGGAGGCGAGGCGTTTTGGCGCGTGGCCTATGATCCACCAGGAAGAGGCGTGTTGCGCGTGATTGCCGCCATCGCGGCGCGCTCGGCAGCGCTCTATTTTCGTTATGGCGGCGTTGCCACAACGGCGTTTCGTGGAGTCCAGTTGGCGCGCGGCTTGTCTTCCCTGCGCTGGTCTGGTGCAGTGACGCGCATTGCCATCCCCAACTTAAGCGACTTTGCCGCCGAAGCAGCGCGTGAAACCGTCACGTCTCAGTTAAAGCCATTTGGTTTGTTGTCGCGTGTGGATAGCACTCGCCGCACGTTGCGCGCTGTCAGCAGTCCGTCTCTCAATCTCAACGTAGATGTCGAAGAACGCCTGTGGGATCGCCTTGATCCCGCACGCCAGCTCGACAAACTGTCGCGCGTCTTATGGCGGCGTCAGCAATTGACCGTCTTGCGCAACCAGCACATGTATTTTTATACGGAGTTGCCGCGCAACGGCGGACGCGGCTTGCTCGGCGTGAATTTGAACAATGGCCACGACGAACGCGAAATCAAACTGGCCGAACCGGACTACCGTTTATTGACCGACGAAATTGCCGGTCTGCTGTATAGCGCCAAAGACGACAAACTCTTTGCCCATCGCCTGACACAACCGTGATCTGTCAGGCAATCATCCGTTTACGCAAGGCGCGCAAGGCGGCTTCGGCGGTAATGGCAGTCAAAACCAGTATGTAGAGCAACTCAAGCAACAACTTGCCGCTCAGTTGGCCGATCATCAACTGTCGAGAAGCGTCAACGGCGCTGGTCAACGGCACCAGCCAGGCCAGATATTGCACAACGGGCGGCAACCGATCCAACGGGAAGTACGCCCCCGACACCCACAAGTAGGAAAATACAAACGCGATATAAAAGTTGAAATGGTTGATGTCGTGAATGCGCGCCGTGATCGCCAGCGAAAGCGCGGCAATCCACAACGCCCCCAGCGACAAAACGACAGGAATCAAAAGCCCCAACGGCGACAAGACTGCGCCAAACGCCCACAACACCGCCAGCACAAACATGCCGTCAAAAGCGGCTTTCGATGCCGCCCAGACAATCTCTGCCATCGCCAGGCTTTCGACCTCGACGGGCGTACACAGCACAGCATCAAACGTGGATTGATAGACCATCCTGAAATATGAACCGTAGGTGCATTCAAACAACGCGCGCAACAACACCGTAAACGTCAGCAAGCCCGCGCCGACAAAGGTGAGGTACGGCACGCCCATCACCTGCCCCGCCACCAAAGACCCCACGCCCCAGCCAAACCCGACCACGGAAAACAGCGGCTCGAACAATGGCGCGATCATTTCTGTCCGCCACAGTCGCACGTAAACGTCGTAGTTGCGCCGCCAGACCTGCACCAAGTCCGTTACATTTACCTTCGCAATTGCAATCATAAAACTCTCTTGTTTTTGCCTTGGGTGACTTTGTGACTTCACTCTAACGGAAGAATGACGCCAGGCCAACCGAGTGTTGCAGCTTCCACGGTTGAACATTTGGGGCGTGCAATTGATTGTCGCCAACAGAAGCGGACGCTATACTGCGCGCGCCGTACTCTGGAAGCGGACGCCCCCGCGCCGCCATCATCAATGCTCGTCACCCCCTATTCATCAGCACCGGCTTTATGACGCAGCGCGCATTGCCCAAATATTTCGTGGCCCATTCGGCTGAGCCGAACGCCACGCCAACGCTCGCAGACCCGTCGTTGACGTGGCACGTACTGGATAGCTTTACGCTGCACGCCCGCCATCGGCAGCCCAGCCCCTGGCTGGTGGTGCTCGACAGCCTGGGTAACTTGCAAGCCCTTCCCGAAACCGAGCGCAGCGCGATGCCAGCGACTGCGCAACAACAACTGGCCTATCACGAAATCGCCGACAGTCATCGTCAGCCGTTGCTTGAAGCGCAGGAAATCTATCTCTTTGCGTTGCAATTGCTCGAACAGCCAGTGGGCGCGCCAGGCTGCAATGATCCAGTCTATCTCTATGGCACATTGTCTGGGCCGTACCCGGACGCAGCGGGTGCGGCGCCGATTTGCCTGCAAGGGCAATTGATGGTGACGCGCGGAGATGTGCTCACCGGGTTGACGCAAAGTGCAGCGGCGGCATTTCGTTATGCGCGTGCTGATGTTTCAGAACAGATGCAACGCTGTTTTCACTTGTTGTTGCCTGGTGGCGCAGACGATGAAACCGCGCGCGGCGAGAGCCTGATCCTGGCCTATCCGTTATTTCCGCGCGAACTGATCACGCAAAACGCGGCGAATGAAAGCATCGTCAGCCAATTGCTTTATGATTTGCTCAGCGGCATTCAGGAAGACCTCGTACGCGAAAACCTGCACCATCCGCTGCGCACGGTTCAGCTTCCTGTGCCAAGCCGCTTTGCGCTGGAACAACAACTTCAGGCCGAAGGCTACGTGATCAAAGGCGACACCGCGCACAAACAGGCGGCTGGCGGTGAAGGCTTCCAGGGCAAGTTGGCGTCTTTGTTTGGCGCGCTGATAAATGAAAAAGTAACGCTGCCACCCGAAGGCACAATCGAACAGTTTCTCACGCTCGCCCAACAAACTCTGACGGCGTTGCCTGGTTGGCCTTCGGCGCGTGCGCGCGCCTTACAACAATTAGTGCGAGAAACGACGCCGCCTGCGCATCCTAATCGGCCAGCCAATACGACCAGCCAGACACCTTTGCCTGTTGCGCGCCCTCAAATGCCGCCGCGCTTGCCATCGGCAACCAGCACGTCGTCTGACTGGATGCAGGATTTTCTGGCCGCGCATCGTCCTGCTCAGGGACCTGCGCCGCGTCTGACCTCGACGGCCAACGTACACCCAACAAAGACAACATCTTCCCCTGCCAGAAGTTCTTCCGATTGGATGAAAGATTTCGCCGAGAATTCCTTATCTGAACGAACGAACAACGAAGCCAAGCAGCGTCCCGTTCCCCGTCCAGAGTGGATGGAAGATTTCGAATAAAGCACGTTGCTTGATAGTAAAAATTTCAACCTGCGAGGAGTCTCAATGTCACACGAACGACCCGTTGAACCGTTTTCGGATTTACACGTTGAAGGCAATCACGTGCGCGCCGTTCTTTTGCACGACCCCACCGTCGAAGGTCTGGATATGGCCATCTACATGGACGGTTCCGGCAGCATGACCGAAGAGTATCAGGAGAAACCGAAACCGCGCGGTTTGCTGGATTGGTGGTATGGTCGCCCCATCGAGATGTTGCCGAATCAGGTCGAACCCCAGGTGCAATGGATGTTGGAATATCTGGCAACCAAAGACCGCAACGGCATTTTGCGCGTCGCGTATTGGGCGTGCGGACAATCTGGCTCTGAAATCGAATTCGTCGGTGAATTGAAGGGCGTGGACGTCAAGCAGTACAAATTCCCTGGCCCGCGCGTGTTGGGCAATTACACCTATCTGAAACCGGCAATGAAAGACTTCGTCAACTACCTGAAGGCTCAAGTGCCCAACGGAGCGCGTCAAGGTTGTGCGGTGTTTGTCACAGACGGCGTGCTGTTCGACGCGGATAAGGTCAAAGCCTATAGCCGCGAAATTGCACGCGACATCGCCTATGGTCGTTTGCCGCGCATGAATTTCATCCTGGTGGGCGTCGGCGATGCCGTGGACGAAGAGCAAATGGAAGACATTTGTCACGAAGAATATCCTGGCGTCGGTCATTTGTGGTGCCATCGCATCGCGGAAGAAATCAACCAGGTCGCCGAACTGGTCGCCGTCTTGGTGGACGAAACCATGACCGTGGCGGCGGGCGGCACGATTTATGATGATCGCGGCAATGTGCTGAAAATTTACGAAGCGCGTTTGCCGGCCGTACTCGAATTTGAAATCCCTGAAGGCGCGCGCAGCTTCACTCTCGAAGTCAACGGCCAACGCTTCACGCAACCGTTGCCAGAAGAAGGTGAGCATCACGGCGACGAAGACGAAGACGAAGATCATCACTGAGAAGCAAAAGGCAAAAACCAATGGGACACGAAGTAATCGTTAAACCGTTTTCTGATGTACACAATCGTGACGGCAATGTCATTGCGACGCTGCTGCACGATCCGACCGTCGAAGGGCTGGATGTCGCGCTTTACATGGATGGCTCTGCCAGCATGGAAGACGAATACGGCCCGCGCGGCGTGTTGGCCAAACTCGGCCCGGTGCGCAACCTGGTCGAACCGCAAATGCGCTGGATGTTGGAGTATCTGGCAACCAAAGATCGCAATGGCATTTTGCGCGTCGCATATTGGGCAACCGGCAGCGGGTCTGACATCGAAGTCGTCGGCGATCTGACGGGCACTGAAGCGCAGAATTACAAATTTCCCGGCCCGCGCTATTACGGCAAAGGCACGGTTCTGCTGCCCGTGTTACGCGACTACATTGCCTACTTTAGACAAGCCGTCACGCAAGGCGCGCAGCGCGGTCTGGCTGTCATCATTACCGACAGCCAGATTCACGATGCGGCAGATGTCACGGCCTATTCAACTCAGGTCGCCAAAGAGATTGCGGCGGGCCGCTTGCCTCGCTTGAATTTCGTGCTCGTCGGCGTCGGCGAACAGGTAGACGAAGAGCAGATGGAAGAAATCTGCCACGAAGAATATCCCGGCGTTGGCCACTTGTGGTGCCATCGCGTCGCTGACCGTATGGAAGAAATGGCCGAACTGGTCGCCGTCTTGGTGGATGAAACGATGACCGTTGCCTCAGGCGGAAAGATTTATGACGACCGGGGCAATGTGTTGAAAGTCTATGAAGCGCGGCTGCCCGCCGTGCTCGAATTCACCGTGCCGGAAGGTTGCCAAAGCTTTACGTTGGAAGTGGGCGGGCAACGCTTTACTCAACCGCTGCCTGACGAAGATCACGAAGAAGAATCATTGCCCAAACAAATTCTCTCGTCGTTTACCCCCACACAGGAGCCGCCCGAGCGTGGCAAACGACATCGTCACTGATTGGCGCAACTTGCCAATCAGTCTCGTCGGCCCCCGCTGAAATCTGTATCGCCATATCAGGAGAGCGAATGACAACCCCGAATGACGGCAAGAAATCTGTTTCTTTGAACGTGCTCTCACAGCACGAACACGGGCCAGATTGCCACCACGAACATCACAGCCACGAGCACCACGAACACGGCCCCGGTTGTCAGCACGAGCACCACGAACACAAACACGAACACCACGGGCACGAACACCACGGGCACGAACACCACGGGCACGAGCACCACGAACACGGGCCGGGTTGTCAGCACGACCATCACGAACACAAACACGAACACCACGGGCACGAGCATCACGAACACGGGCCCGGCTGCAGTCATCATCACCATCACCACGAAGCCAAACCGAAAGACACGCGCATAGGCACACGACCGGCAGAAACCGGCGGCCAGGCTTGCCAATTCAATCTGGACGCCATCATCCCCGGTGAAACGGATGAAGTGGGTCGCTTTGCCAAGCTCGAACAGTTGGTCGAAGCGCGCGTCGGCATCACCGATGTTCACGTGCGCCGTGATGGCGGACGCATCGAAGCCTGCGTACATTTTGACCAGGAACAACTCGTACTCGCTCAGGTCGTGGCGCTGGTGCAATCCATCGGCGCGGAAGTTTCGCAACGCTACCTGCAAAAGACCTGGTTTGTGCGCGGCATGGATTCGGCGCAATGCGCCTATGTTGTCGAATATGTGCTCGACCGCGTGCCGGGCATCCTGGATGCCAACGTCGCGTATGCCGCCGAACGACTGGTCGTGGAATATGACAGCGAAACCATCACACCGCGTCAGATCGAAGCGCGCGTGCACGCCATCGGCTATGAATTGGAAGAACCCGAACAGGGTCACGCCTGTGCATTTCACGCGCACGGCAATGGTTTGGCCCCCAAACTGGAAATGCCGCTGTCTATCACGGCTGGGGTACTGATCGCCTTGGGATTGGGGTTGCGCTGGTTCACCGCCACGCCGGAAATCATACAAACCGTGATTTTCATCGCCGCCCTGGTTTCCGGCGGCTTTTTCGCGGTGCGCGGAGCGCTGACGTCTTTGCGACAAGGCATCGTAGACATCGAAACCTTGATGGTATTGGCCGGTGTTGGCGCGGGATTTTTAGGCGCTTGGTTTGAAGGCGCGTTTTTGCTGTTTCTTTTCAGCTTGGGACACGCACTGGAACATCGCGCAATGGAACGCGCCCGCCGTGCCATCGAATCACTCGGCAAGCTTCGCCCCGAAACCGCCCGGCTCAAGATCGGCGAGGACGTCAAGGAAATTTCCGTGCGCGAGGTGCGGCGCGGCGACGTGATCGTTGTGCGTCCGGGCGACCGCGTGCCGCTGGATGGCGTGATCAAAAGCGGCCAATCGTCGCTCGATCAGGCGACCATCACTGGCGAATCTGTTCCCGTCAGCAAAGGCCCCGGCGACACCGTGTTTGCCAGCACCATCAACACCGAAGCGGCGTTGGAAATCGAAGTCACCAAACTTTCGGCAGAATCCGTGCTCGCGCGCGTGATTGATATGGTGGCCGAAGCCGAAGCGCAAAAAAGTCCCACGCAACGGTTTGCCAAACGGCTGGAACGCGTCTTTGTGCCAATCGTACTTGCCGCAGCTCCATTGTTGACGATTGCGCTGCTCGTCCAGGGGTTGAGTTTCAAAGAAGCGATGTTACGCGGCATCTCGTTGTTGGTGGCGGCTTCGCCCTGTGCGCTGGCCATCGCGACGCCTGCCGCCGTGTTGTCGGCAGTCGCACGCGCAGCACGCGGCGGTGTGCTGATCAAAGGCGGCGCACATCTGGAAACGCTGAGCAAAGTGACTTCGATGGCGTTCGACAAAACCGGCACCTTGACCGTGGGCAAACCTCGCCTGCTGACGATTTCGCCTGTAGCAAGCGTCACGGAAAATGAGCTGCTGACAACGGCTGCTTGCGCCGAAGTCCACTCCTCGCATCCGCTCGCGCTGGCCATTGTCGCCGGTGCTAAAGAACGCAGCTTACCGGTGGATGATGCCGATAGCTGTGAAGCGATTCACGGCAAAGGCATTCGCGCCAAGCTCGGCGACGACGAAGTGTTGATCGGCAATCTGGCCTTGTTTGTGGAAGAAACGTTGCCGGAAGAAATCACCGCCACGGCCAAACGCCTGGAAGCCGCAGGCCAGACAACCATGCTCGTCAAACGCGCAGGCAAGTTTTTGGGCGTTCTGGGTGTGGCGGATACGTTGCGACCTGAAGCGCAATCGGCGCTGGCGTCGTTGCGCGAAATCGGCATTCAACGCAGCGTAATGCTATCTGGCGATAATCTGTTGGTTGCCAAAACGATCGCGACGCAAGTCGGCATTGATGAAGCGCGCGCGCCATTAATGCCAGACGGCAAAGTGGCGGCGTTGCGCACGCTCGCCAAAGAAGGCGGTGTGGCAATGGTGGGTGACGGCGTGAATGACGCGCCAGCGCTGGCGGCCGCTTCGGTAGGCATTGCGATGGGCGGCACCGGGTCTGATGTCGCGCTTGAAACAGCGGATTTGGTGCTCATGAGTGAAGGGTTGGGGCGATTGCCGTTTGCCGTCAAACTGGCGCGCACCGCCGGAAGCGTCATTCGACAAAATCTGGTGATTGCACTGGGCGTTAGTGCGCTGCTGATCCTGGCTTCGATTTTCGGCTGGGTGCAAATCAGCCAGGCCGTCATCCTGCACGAAGGCAGCACGCTGGTCGTCGTGGCGAACGGGCTTCGTTTGCTGGCGTTTCGTGACTAACCAAACGCCAGCAAGCACGAAAGCAAGTCAAATCCCTGTTTACTCGTAGCGAAGTGCGATTATCGGATCAACTTTGGTGGCGCGGCGTGCGGGCAAATAACAAGCCAACAACGCAACCACCGCCAGCACAGACACGACCACGCCATACGTCAGCGGATCTGTCGTACTCACGCCAAACAGCAAAGACTTCATCAGGCTGGTTAGCGCCAACGCTCCGGCCAGACCAATCACCATTCCCAAACCTGCCAGCTTCATTCCCTGCCAGATCATGAGCTTGAGTACGTGTTGCCGACTTGCGCCCAAAGCCAGCCGCACGCCGATTTCGTGCGTGCGCTGACTGACGCTGTATGACATCACGCCATAAATGCCGAGTGCCGCCAACAACATTGCGATCGCCGCGAACACGCTGAGCATCTGCGAAGACGTGTTGTAGATGATGACCGATTGCGCGCGCACTTCCTGCATCGAACGCGTGCTGAAAACCGGCTGATCTTTATCCATCGCCTGCACTTCTTTGCGCACCAGCGAAGCCAGCGCCATCGGTTCGACTTTGGTTTTGGCGACCAAAGCCATCGCGTTCCAGGGGTCCTGGGCGTGCGGCAGGTAGTATTCCGGTTGGATAGGGCCATTCATTTCGTGGCGCACGTCGTTGATCACACCGACGATTTCGCGCCAGGGATTTCGTTCAGGCGGCCCTGAGGTGCGAAACCGTTTGCCCAACACGACAGATGGGTCGGCGTTCGGCCAGAACTTTCGCACCAGCGTTTCATTGACGATCACGACCGGCGCTGCCGTTTCGGAATCTGCCCCGGTGAAACCGCGCCCGCGCAAAATGCGAATGCCCAGCGTCTGAAAGTAGTCTGGTGTGCAGACGCGATAACGCCCGACGTATTCCTGTCCGCGCGGCGGCGTAGGAAGGCCTTCGATGAGAAAATCGTCGGAAGAATTGCTGCCGCCCAGCGGCAGGTAATTGACGAGCCCCGCCGACGCGACACCAGACAAAGACCGTATGCGTTGTTCCAGGTCGCGGTAAAACACGGCGCGCGCTTCGGGCTGTTCGTATCGCGCGCGCGGCAAAATCAATTGCATCGTCAACACGCTTTCCGAATTGAAGCCCGGATCAGTCGTGCTCAGTTTCAAAAAGCTCTTGATCAGCAACCCGGCAGAGATCAGCAGCACCAGCGACAACGCGACTTCGGCCACGACCAAGGCGCTGCGCAATCGCTGCCGTCCGCCCGCCGCAGACTTGCCGCCGCCTTCTTTGAGCGTTTCGACCAAATCCGGTTTCGTCGCCTGCCAGGCCGGAGCCAGGCCAAACAAAAGCCCCGTCACCACCGACAGCCCTAAAGTATAGACAAGCACGATCGGATTCATACCCACGCGATGCCAGCCGGGCACAAAGTTCGCGACTTCCGCGGGCGCCAGCGATTTGAAAAAGCTGATGCCCCATTGCCCAATCAGCAATCCGAACACACCGCCAGCAAGCGCAACGATCACGCTTTCGATCAACAACTGTCGCGCGACACGCCAGCGACTGGCCCCTAACGCGGAACGAATGGCAATTTCTTTCAATCGGCTGGAAGCTCGCGCCAGCATCAAGTTGGCGATGTTGGCACAGGCAATCAACAAGACAAATCCAACCGCGCCCAACAGCACCAACAGCAAAACTTTGCCGTGTTGCACCGTGTCGTCGTACAACGTGAACAGCGACGTGCCACGCCCGGTGTTTGTGTCGGGATATTGTGTTTCCAAACGTGCGGCAATCGTACTCATTTCGCGTTGCGCCTGTGCCAGCGAAACGCCGTTTTTCAGCCGCCCCACGACCAGAAACGAATGGTTGCCACGATTGGCTTGCTGTTCTGGCGTCAACGACAACGGAGCCAGAATTTCAGCGCCGCGCGGAAAATTGATGTTGGCGGGCAACACGCCGACGACCTGGCGTTTGACGCCGTTGAGCAAAATCGTTTGTCCGATGATGTTGGCATCAGCGGCAAAACGCCGTTGCCACACGCCATAACTGAGAATCGCGACATTGTCTTTGCCTGGCTGTTCTTCATCGGCGTTGAAATTTCGTCCCAGCATCGGCTTCAATCCGATGGTATCGAGCAAACTGGCCGACACCAGAAATCCCTGCAATCGTTCGGGCTGGTCATTGCCGGTCAGGTTGGCGCTCCACCAGCGATAGACGCCGATATTTTCAAACGACTGATTTTGCGCACGCCAGTCCAGGTAATTCGCAATTGAAGCTTCGTTGCGCTCATTGCCTTGCGCTGGCACGCGTTCGTAAACGGTGACCAACCGATCCATGTCAGGAAACGGCAGCGGATTGATGAGCAAGGCATTCACCAGGCTGAAGACCGCCGTGTTTGCTCCGATGCCAAGGGCCAACGCCGCGACCGCCACAAATGTGAAGCCCGGATGTTTCCACAACAACCGCAATCCAAATCGAATGTCTTGCCAAAGCGTTCGCATAGGTGTCTCCGTTCTGAAAAAATCGCCGACTTCAGGTCTGTATCGGCAAATAGGCAGGCAATGCGTTCTCTTGCGCGCTGTCCACTTCAGACAGCCGTTTTTCGTGCGTAACCGCAGCGTATTCGTCTTCGGTCAAAATCGCTTTCAGCCAAAGTTGTAAATCGCGGCTTCCCAACGCCAGCCACTGCCCTTGCGGACTAAACGCCACCGAGTTGTAGCTGATGTTGTCAAATTTCAGCCGTTTGACTTCTTGCCCTGTCGAAAGCTTCCAGACAATCACGACCTGTCCCAAACAACCGGTCGCCAATAGTTCGCCGTTGGCGCTGAACGCCAGCGAAATGACGCTGTTGTAATGACTGCGGAACGTTTGCACGGCGCGGCCGGTTGTCAAATCCCACAGCTTGACCAGCGCGTCTTCGCCGCCCGAAGCCAACCAGCGTCCATCAGGACTGATGGCCAATGCCGCCACACCGCGCGTATGCCCCGTCAGCGTCTGTTTGATTTTGCCGCTTTCGACATTCCACAGCCGTATGGTTTTGTCCCATCCGCCTGAAACCACCGTTTGCCCGTCAGGCGTAAAAATCGCCGCCGTTACCTGCATCGTATGACCGTCCAGCGTTTGCAGCTCGCGCCCCGTGGCAACGCGCCATAGTTTCAGCGTACGGTCGTGACTGGCTGAAACCAGCCACTGCCCATCCGGACTGAAAGCAACTGCGCTGACTTCGGCTTTGTGTGCGCTCAGCGTTTGCAACTCCTTGCCGGAGTCGGCCTCCCACAATTTGACGCAGTTGTCCCGGCTGCCCGACGCCAGCAATAAATTGTTTGGGCTAAATGCGACTGAAGTCACGCTGGCCAGGTGCGCGTTATTGGCGTACAACTGACTTCCGGCAAGCACGTCCCAAACCTGCAACCCGCCGTGCAAAGCCCCCGACGCCAGCAAACGGCCATTCGGGCTGAAGGTCACCGAACGAACAAAGTCACGCGAATCAAAGGCCACGTGTTTGTAATAGCGATCTTGCAACCCGCGCAGCTCCTGCTGAATTTCAGTCAGCGCGCTCATTGCCTGCAATCCGGCGCGATACGTCGGCGAAGCCGTCAATTGTGCTTCGACCTGTTGAAAGGCCTGCGCGATTTTTTCTTCGACTGGACGCGCAATGACGTACCCGCGCAATTGCGCAGCTTCTTGTTTCACTTCGGCGATTTTTTCTCGTACGGGTAAGAAAAGCTGTTCAAGGAAGGATTGCACCGGCACACGCACCGTTTCAAAAGCGATTTCGCTGCGTGCGCGTTCGTGATAGCGCGCGTCGAGTTGAATGGCGCACTGCAAACTAGCAAGCGTCTCTGCGACGGCGTTGCGCTGCGCACAAACACAGGCAAGCTGGTAATGCGCTTCGGCCAATGCCGGATGCAAGGCAACAGCTTCGCGCAATTGCGCCTCAGCTTCGTCAAACTGCTGCTGCAAAACACAGGTCAAGGCCGCAAAATAATGCGCTTCGGCGGCCTGTTCCTTGTCCGTCGGACGCGCATATTTGGCGGCTTTGGCAAAGCACCCAAAGGCTGCCGACAAATCCTGCAAATGATACAGGTACAAATTGCCCAGCGAACGATGAACGGAATAATCCGGATAGTTTCGCTTTTCGGCCTCGCGCAAATCGCCCAGCGCTTCTTCGTACCAACCGTTGAGATAGGCGCGCTCGCCGCGTGTGCGATAGGCACGCGCTTCTCGCTCAAATTCCGCCAGGCGGATTTCCTGCAACACATCGTTGAGTGTGCCCTGTTGCAACTGGCAGCGCCAGAGCAGATCACCCAACTGCAAATTGAAATCCGCGTTGAGCTGCGCCATTCCGCCGACAACTTTTTCCAGCGCCACGGCGTAAGTCCTGGCCGCTTCGTGCGCGCTGGCGGACGCTGCCGACTGCCTGGCCCAACGCAACGCTCCCAAGCCAGCTTCGACAGCGAGCCGATGATCACCATCAGTCAAATTGAAACTGAGCGCGTTGGCATCCGCACCGGCATTTTCACGCCCTGACGGCACGGGTTCGGTGGCGCGTTCTGACCATGAAGACAATACTGGGTTTTGTGTTGGCAGATTCATCTTGTGGTTCTGCCTACCAATCCACGTGCCAAACCTTGGGCCGCTAAGTCACCCAATGCCAACAACCAGCCCAATCGCCGCGCGTCAGAGGTGTCCAGTTTTGAAATCCACCGTTCCCAAAATCGCCCACTGGTCAGATACTGTAAACTGCCTGTAATCCGCTCGTAGCCCAGTACACATTCAGCAAACGCTGAAACGTAGCATCCCCCAATGAAGAAGCGCCATACTTCCCTCAGGTGAGAGGTATGGCGCTTCTTCATTGAGAGCGGAATATAGAACTTACTTTGCGGGGGCAGGTTTAGAATTCGAAGAGTAATACTCGTCGTCTAATTCTCGCATACGCTGCCCACAACTGGATTGCGGGCTGCATGAATTTTTGTCTTTCTTAGAGCTGAGCCACCTCTCTGAAGGCTTTACTTCCTTTACATCCATGCCAACCTGAAATAAAGAATCGTCAGGTTCACCTGGAGAGAGAGAGATCAAATTATGTTCATTCGACTCTTTATCACTGAACACAATTCGGTCATATAGTTGGGCACAACCAAAATCAAGAGCATATAGGGCCTCAACACCAGAGTATCTAATTCTAACAGCACGATACCCACGGTAGGTTTCTTCCCCTAACAAGTATTCTCCGTCTGGCACAAATAGCTTGCCATTTAGCGTGGTTAGGCATTTCCCTTGAGGGTTTCTCTGCTTAACAGGCAGGCGTTGTCCTGAATTCCACCTAAGCAACGTACTTTTTAATTTGGTAATGTCATTAACAGTAACTTCCTCACCAGATGGGAATTGAATGACTCTCTGAGAAACATCATCTCTCCCCGGTAAAAGCGTTCTTGCTCGCCGAAGATATGCCCCATCAGAGCGGTATGCAATCGTCAATTCAACGACATCGAACGCCCCTTTGCCAAGTTGCGTCGCCGTTTCCTTCAGAACTACAGTATAGGGGGCTGGAAAACCATTTTTCGCAATTAGGCTTTTGCTTGAAACACTATTTTTAAAGATGGCAGCAGCAACCGCGACCAGAGTAATCAAGCTTAGAAGCGCGTATTTTTTCATATCTTCCACCCTTTCTTGCCTTGTCTACTTAATTTTCAGGGTCGCTAACGCAATCAGGCCGATCTAAGCATCCTGTGGTCCCCGAACAACTCCCCCCACCACCACAAGAATCGTTATACGCATCGCTGTAGCTACAATTACATTTTCGGAAAGAGCAAACACTGACATAACAAGCTTGGCAATCATCACAATACCGCTGATACTGGAACAACATGCCACAAGCCCCACAGCTTTTGGCGCAAGGCCCAGTAATACAAGCTTGTGCTGGTAGGGTTTCGTTGTGTCCAGAAGAATTCAAAGAAATCAACATGACCAAAACCAACATTCCTCTTTTAAACGAAGACTTCATACTACCCTCTCTTGTGGATACTTCATCACTTATTGTAGTGATGCTGCGACAGTTTCCTGCACTAATCTTTCGTAACGATACCAATATTCTATAATAAATAATACATTAACCCAGAAAAAAAACGGCTAAAAGCCCATCCTTGCATATTTTCACGCAATAATAAAAAGATATGTGTGCTATCTTTTACTAACGGTGCCGAAAGGTTTCAGAAAGTTCTTGAACCGTTACTCATACCGGAGCGCGATCATTGGGTCCACCTTGGTTGCGCGCCGTGCCGGGATCAGACACGCCAGCAACGCCACCAGCAACAGCAACAGCGGAATGCCGACAAACGTCAGCGGGTCGGTGGCGCTGACTTCAAACAACAATGCCGCCAGAAAGCGCGTCAGCGCGAACGCTCCCGCAACGCCGATGGCGATGCCAAACAGCGCCAGCGTCAATCCACGCCGCAAGACTTGCCGCAAGACCGCGTTTGCCGAAGCCCCCAAGGCCATCCGCACACCGATTTCGTGTGTGCGTTGTGCGACCGAATAGGCCATCACGCCATAAATGCCTACGCTGGCCAGCACCAATGCAATGCCCGCGAAAACAGACAGCAACAGCGTGTTGAAGCGCGCCTTGGCCAGCGAATTGCCAATCAGGCGTTCCATCGTCAACACGTCTGCCACCGGCTGTTCGGCGTCCAGCTTCTGGATTACGATGCGTGCCGCAGAAGCGAGGGCAGCAGCGTCACCTTGCGTACGCAACACAAACGTCATGCCCGAAAACACCAGTTCAGGGTGCGGCCAATACGACATCGGCGCGGCAGTCGCCTCCAGCGCCATGTGTTTTGAATCGCCGACGATGCCGATGATTTCACAGGGCTGATTGTCGTCTTTCATCGAGATGACGACGCGTTTTCCCAACGGGTCTTCGCCGGGAAAGTTCTTTTGCGCGAAAGCTTCGTTGATCAACACAACGTGACGCATTTCGCTGGCTTCCTGTTCGGTAAACAGGCGTCCGCGTTTGAGCGGGATTTGCATCGTGCGGAAGTAATTCAGGTCGCTGACAATCACGCCCGTATTCAGCCCCTGGCCGGGCGGAAGTTTCGGGCGGCCTTCGATTTCAACCGAAGTTCCCGCGTGCGGCGAAGCAAAGGGCAAAAAACTGACGATCCCCGCGGCTTCGACGCCGGGGATGGCTTGCATCTCGGCGGTCGCCTGGCGAAAGAAATCCAGCCGCTTGCGGTCGTTGTCGTATTTTCGCCCCGGCAAATTCACGCGCATCGTCAGCAGGTTTTGCGAGTTGAAGCCCGGGTCTACGCTTTGCAAACGAGACAGGCTGCGCAAAAACAAGCCCGCGCTGATCAGCACCAATAGCGCAATGGCGATTTCAGCAACCACCAACCCGCTGCGCAAACGCTGGCCGCGTGAACTGCTGCCGAGATTTTTGCCCGCATCTTTTAGCGCTTCCTGCAAATTGACGCGCGTGGTTTCCCAGGCTGGAGCAAGTCCAAAAACAACGCCCGTCAACAGCGATAATCCCAGCGTGAAGCCCAGCACGACGAGATTGATTTTCACCGCCGGCAAACTGCCTAACTCTGCCGGGCCCAGCGCAACCAACAGGTCAACGCCCCACCACGCCAGAGCCAACCCCGCCATTCCGCCCAAAACGGAAAGCAACAAACTTTCGGTTAGTAACTGGCGCACGATGCGTTGGCGACTGGCCCCCAAAGCGGCGCGTACGGCGACTTCGCGTTGGCGTCCGGCAGCGCGCAACAACAACAAATTGGCGACGTTGGCGCACGCGATCAGCAACACACAGGCGACGGCTCCTAACAGCAACAACAGCCGGTCGCGCATTTCGCCCGTGAACTGTTTGCGCAAGGGCACCACCGTCACGCCCCATTGCGCGTTGAAATCGTTGTATTGCTGTTCCAGACGGCTGCCGATCAGATTCATCTCGCTTTGCGCCTGAGTAATCGTGACGCCGGGTTTCAAGCGGGCGACGGCGCTGGCAAATCGTCCGCGCCGACGTTTCATGCCTTCTTCGATCTGCCAGGGCGTCCACAATTGCGCCATCTTGCGTGTCATGGAACCGCCCTTGATGTGCCAACTGAATTCGGCGGGCAGCACACCGATCACGGTCGTTTCGTTGCCGTTCAAAATCAGCTTGCGTCCGACAATTTGCGGATCGCCGCCAAACCGGCGTTGCCACAATCCGAAACCGAGCACGGCGACACGCGGCGCTCCGGGCTGCCCATCGGCTTCGCTGAACGTGCGCCCCAACACGGGCGTCACGCCCAACACCTGAAAAAGATTCGGCGTCGAAATTTGCGTGGGAATTTCCTCGGGTTCGCCTCCGCTGGTTAAATTCGCCGTCATGTCAAAAAACGTCGCCATGTCTTCAAACACCTGGTTCTGTGCTTTCCAGTCAAAGAAGTTTCCCAGGTTGATGACGTTTTGATCATTGCCACGTTTGCGATTGTTTTCCCACACGGTCACCAGTTGGTCTGCGGAACGATACGGCAACGCGCTAAGCAACACGGCATGCACAACGCTGAAGATGGCCGTGTTCGCACCAATTCCCAGCGCAATGGTGAGCATGGCAACCAAGGCAAAACCGGGCCGTTTCAATAACGACCGCAACGCGTAACGAACGTCTTGAAGCAGGGTTTGCATCGTTTAGCTCCGATCAAAGAGAAGGCGTTTTTCCGATTGCCGCCAGGCACAAACAGCAACAATCATCTGACAGTTTTTAAGACGTCTTTGAGAGGAATGCGGTAAAAGGCGGTGAAGTCGCGGACGAAGTACAGGGTCTTCCCATCCCGCGAAAAGAACGGGAAAACATCATAGCCGTCTGAGTTCACCCCGGCGCCAAGCGGCTTTGGTTCAGACCAGTCATTTCCCCGGCGAAGCGAAACCCAGATATCCGATGCACCGCGTCTGGTCTTGGGGTTTTGGGTTGCGACATCCAGGAAAATCGCATTCCCATCCGGACTGGGTGAACCACCGACAATGCGCACGTCGGGTCGCCAATCTTTCCAGCGCTCGACTGGCGCAAACTTGGCGGGCGCACCAAACGCGTTGCCATTCCAATGCGAAAACAGCGTTTCCGTCGTTTGCCAGTCAGGTGTCGTACGTCGGAAATACAGTGCGCCATCTCTGCCCAATTCAACCCACGAATGATAGTGGCCGAGCGTGCTAACAGTGGCCAGAAAGACAGGTTCGCCCCAGCCATCCCCCTTGCGTTCGACAGTCCAAAGGTGCGCATTCGGTTTTGCCGAAGCGTCGCCCGGCACAGGACGATATGACGAAAACACCATGCGTTTGCCGTCTTCGGAAATCGCGGGATAGAGGTCGGAATATTCGCCGCCTAACAAAATCCGCTCTGGAGCTGTCCAACGGCCCGCCACCAGGCGCGAAACAAAGATGCGGTACTCTTCACGGTCTGGCACCACTTGCTTGAAAAAATACAGCGCGCGTCCATCTGGCGCGAACGAACCGCGATAGACAGAACCGACTGAAAGCACATCGGCGCCAAATAATTCCGGCGCTGCATCCTTGCTTTGCGGCAAAAGTGGCGGTGGAAAATCTCCCGTAGAAAACTGCGCAACCGCACCAAACAAAACAAACAGAAATACAGCGCCGAAAAGATTCATAAGGCTCTCCAACCGTCACTCATAGCGAAGCGCGATCATGGGGTCTACCCTGGTCGCGCGCCGCGCGGGGATGTAACACGCCAACAAGGCGATTACGGCCAGCAGAATGGCGACCACACCAAACGTCAGCGGATCAGCCGCGCTGACGCCAAAGAGGAATTCGCGCAACAAGCGCGTCAGGGCAAATGCCGCCCCAATACCGATACCGATGCCGAGCAATGTGAGCAGCATTCCTTGTCCGACGACAAACGTCAGCACGTCACGTTTTTGCGCGCCGAGCGCCAGCCGGATGCCGATTTCGCGTGTGTGCTGCGACACGGTGTAAGACATCACGCCATACAACCCGATCGCCGTCAGCAATAGCGCAACGCCCGCAAAAAAGGTCAGCAGCATGGTATTGAAACGCGGTTGTGCAACCGAAAGCGCGAGATAATCTTCCAGGGTTTTGTCGTTATAGACAGGCAAATCAGCATCGAGCGCTGCGACTTCTTTACGCACAACGCCCATCAGCGCGCGTGGGTCTTGCGCAGTGCGCAACACCGTGGTCATCGTCTGTGCAGGCACTTGCAGATGCGAAGCGTAGCATTCCGCACCGGCCGGTTCGCTCAGGCTGGCGTGTTGCACATCTTTGACGACGCCGATGATTTCACGCATCTGTATGCCCCGATCATCAATCGCAAAGCTCGGATTGATGCGGCGGCCCAGCGGATTCTGGTCAGGAAAATATTTGCGCGCCAACGTTTCATTGATGATGACAACCGGTTTGCCCGTCAGCAAATCGCGTTCATCAAAATCACGGCCTTGCAACAGCGGAATGCCCAGCGTGCGGAAATAGCCCGGTCGTACAATGCGCAAAAAGGATTCATGCGGGAATGGGTTGTTTGCCTCCGTCGGTACGCCGTCAATCGAAAAACCAACCGCGGAATTCTGTCCGCTCAGCGGCAACACCGATACGGCGCTGGCGCTGGTCACTCCCGGCGACGCTTTCAGGCGCTCCTGCAACCGTTGGTAAAAACTCTCAATCTGGCTGTTTTCAGCGTATTTGGCCGTGGGCAAACTCACCCGGAACGTCAGCACATTGTGCGGATCGAATCCGGGGTTGACTTGCTGCAACCGCCAGAAGCTATGAATCAACAGCCCCGCGCAAATCAACAAGGTAAAGGCAATCGCAATTTGCGCCACCAGTAACGAATTGCGCACCAGTTTGCCGCGCGCGCCTCCGCCTGCGCCCAGACTGCCTTCTTTCAACAGCGGCACCAGATCGTGTTTGACCGCGCTCAAAGCGGGAGCCAGCCCAAACAAAATGCCAGTCAGCAAAGAAACCGCCAGCGTAAAGCTCAACACACGACCATCCAATGCCGTTTCAGCCACGCGCGGCACGGCTCTGGGGGCGAGCGACAACAAAAAGTCCGTGCCCCAAGACGCCAACAACAATCCGGCGATTCCGCCCAACAAAGAAATCAGCACACTTTCGGTCAGCAATTGGCGAATCACTCGCCAACGATTGGCCCCCATCGCCGCGCGAATGGCGATTTCGCGTTGCCGTCCGACCGCACGCGCCAACAGCAAATTCGCCACGTTGGCACAGGCAATCAGCAAGACACAGCCAACCGCGCCCAACAACACCCACAGCATCCAACTGACGTTTCCGACAATGCGTTCGTAAAACGGAACGACCTGTATGCCTAAATCGCCGCTCATCTCTGGATATTGCTTGCCCAGCCCTTCGGCAACCCGGCTCATTTCTGCCTGCGCTGCGCCTAAAGTCACACCAGGTTTCAACCGACCGATGGCTTCAATAGTGTGATTGCCGCGCTGTCCGGTAATGGGCGCTTGACCTTCGGCGTCCATGGCAGTACCAACCCAAAGCTCCGTCACGTCCGGGCCATATGGGAACACAAAGCTGGGCGGCATCACTCCAATCACGGTGTAACTCTGCCCATTGAGCGCAATTGTTCGCCCGACAACATTGCGATCAGCGTTGAACCGCCGCCGCCACAAAACATCACTCAACACGACGGCGTGATTGCCCGCGCGCTCTTCTTCGGGGGTAAAGGTGCGCCCCAGCGCAGGCGAGACGCCAAGCAACGGAAACAGGTCTGACGTCGTCACCGCTCCACGCAAACGAACAGCGTCACCGACCCCGGTCAACGTCAAATCGCGGTTACGAAAGGCCGCCAGATACTCAAAGGATTGCTGTTGCGTGCGCCAGTCGAAAAAGTCCGGGTACGTGACCGAAAACCCGTCGCCGCCTTTTTTTATATTCACATTCCACAATGTGAATAACCGTTCGGGTTGTGCAAACGGCAGCGGACGCAACAACACAGCATTGATCACGCTGAAAATCGCCGTATTCGCGCCGATACCCAACGCCAAGGTCAACAGCGCAATCACTGTAAAGCCCCAGTGTTTTACCAGCGCGCGCGCGCCAAAACGCAAATCCTGCCAAATTGTATCCATTGCTAGTTCTCCTGCTCACTCGTTAGAGATCGTCTCAGTTTCCCGAGAAGGTATTCTTTCCAATTCGTATGCCACCTTTGGCGTAAAAGAGTATCTCTTGTGAACAGAAGGCTTTGCGTGAAAAAAAAGACGGCCGCGACAAGCTGAGGTGTGCGGCCGTGGGAACGGCGTTTCCCAAAATCGGCCAACAAATGACCTGGGAATGCCAACAAATGACCTGGGAATAATTGATTGCGCGCAATCGCCTGCGCTTTATTGGGCGCGCCGCGTTGCGACGGTTCGCTCGCGCCCGGCTTGAAAAGCAAGCTTTGCCACTTTCCCGGCAGAATCGCGCTCAAATGCGACTTGCACAGTACGTCCGACAACAACGTGATATCCGACGAACTCCGATTTTGATTGCCAGAGAAACGTAGTGGGCAACAACGGCGGCGCGCCTTGCAGAATGTACGCAAGGTGGCCATTTTCCCAACGGCAACGGCGATATTCAGACCCACGCGCAAAGTTCAGCCGCACATAAGTCATCTTCGCTTCGGTTTCAGGCACAGTGCCCAACACATCTACGCTTTTGAATTCACCGTGCTGCGTTTCGAACCGTTGCCAAAAACCGCCCACCAGTTTCTTTGCGTCTTCTGGCGAAAACTGTCCGCCAAAGGCCTTGCTGACAGCGCCGTAATCAGCTTGCGCGATTGCCTTGAACACCGAAACCGCACGGTGGTTAAAATCCGCCAGCAGCTTGCGCTCCTGTTCGCTGGCGTTGAGCAACAAATCAATCGCTTCCTGTCCCGTCACGGAAAGCGTCAAATGATCTCCCGGCGCGTTGACGGTCACGGTTGCACCTGATGACAAAACGTACTCTCCGGCCAGCGGTTGCAACATCTCTGAACTGGACAACGTCGCAGCAGGCGGCTCTGTGAATTTGCCCCCGAACAGCAGCGCGTCAATCGCAGGTTCAACCGAAGACAACGGCAAATACCGGCCATAGATTTTGTTCGTGGTGACAATCACCAGCACGTCTTCATCGGGAAAATAGCGCACACCGGAATTGAAGCCTGCGAAATGAGAGCCGCCGTGACCGATCAACCGACGGCCATAGGTATTTTTGAAAATATTCCAGCCGTATCCGTAATTCTCTCCTGGCGTGCCAGTCGCGGTTTGCACACTGAACATCTTTTCGCGCTCAGTCGCCGAAAGAACCTTGTCTGTTTGCAACACACTCAGCCACTGATACAAATCTCCCGGGTTGGTCAGCGCATCGTACGCGCCGCGCACGCCCCAATCAGAGGCACGTTCACACGGCGAACCAGTGTCCTGTTCTTCGTTGTATCCATGTGCCACGGGCGCCACGGCAATCCCCTGCCAACGCGCACGGTCATCATACACGCCGGTGTGGGTCAATCCAGCTGGACGATACAACTGTTCCGCCAGAAACTGTGGATACGGTTGGCCAGACAATTCTTCGACCAACGCTGCAAGCAGGCAATATCCGCTGTTGGCATAGATATATTCTTTGCCCGGCTCTGCCGCCAATGGCTGGCTCAGAATGCCGGCCAGAAATTGCGCGCGCGAGATGTTTTTGCCTTTGGGAAAATCGGGTTGCAGCCCTGAGCGATGCGTCAATAGCTGATGAACGGTAATGGCGCTTTTGTCAGGCGGAACGTTTGGCAACAGCTTGCCCAGGGCATCGGTTGTTTTCAATTTGCCCTGCATTTCCAGCTTCAGGATGGCGGCAGCAGTGAACTGTTTGGTTAGCGAAGCGATATCAAACACGGTCTGGGTAGTATTGGGAACGCGATTTTGCGCATCGGCCCAACCATAGCCTTTGTGTAACAGAATCTGTTTCTTCTTGGCGACCAACACCACGCCAGAAAATCCAAAAGGCGCCAGGCGCGAAAAGTAACGGTCCAATTTCGCGCCCAGATCGCCCTGCACAACGCCGTCGTTCGCACTGTTCCCGTGACTCACGCGCGACGTTGCGTGCAGTAAAACCGCCAATACCACGCCGGTCATCACCAGCAAGCGAGATGTTTTAGCCATGCCGTTTTATGCCTACTCCTGCCTCGAACTTCCGTCCTGAAAAGTCGTAAAAGATCCCAGCAAAGGTCGCCTTAGTCCCAACAGTTTTTGTGACTTTAGTTTTGCCCAAGCAAGAAAACAGGCTCAGCGCGCCCTTTTGGCAATGGGGCATCGCTGAGCAACCTGCAAAGAGGATGTCACTTTAGTGAAACCGCGAGTAAAAATCTTTACCTGTGTTTGTAAAGATGTGAAAGTTGTTGTGGAGTTGTAAAAACGCTGACACGCCGGGAACCGGCCCTCACGTTCTTGTGTATACTGCTCATATCCGATGGAAGACACACGCTTTACACAATTCCGCACATTTCTGAAACGGCACGCCTTGCTGGCTGGTGGATTTGCCGTGATGATTCCATTGGTCATCATCGTCTTCCTGCAATACCGGACGTTGTCCACGCTGAACCAAACGCTTCCGGCCTACCGCCGCACAGTGTTACGGCAATATCTGACTGCTGTGGTGGAAGAGGTCAACCGCATTTACAGCGAAGGCGCCGAGCAACTGCTATCTGTGCCGGTGAGCGCAATTCAATTCGACCGAGGCGGTGTCATCCTCGATAGCCCGGATTGCTCTCGTGCTACTGCTGCCGTGGCAGGCGTCGCAGAGCATTTCAAACGACACAAGTTCAAAGGCGCACGCCGCTTGTTCCTCGTGGTAGCGACACAACACGAAGGGCAGGATGCCGGCGAAATTTTCCTGTATGACTCAGAGCGCCAGGAACTGGTGCGCGACCCGAAAGCGCCGGAGATGACGGCAATCAATGTCGCGGCTGCTTCGTATCTGATTTACATTCGCCGTGGCGTGCGTATTTCAGCAATGCCCAACACCGTTGACCGCGACCCGCGCAACCGCTTGCTGGTAAAACCAATCGTTGCCGATTGGGACAAAGAGGCAAACGCAGGCAAGATCATGGCGCTGGCGGGAATGGTGCTTGACATGGAATTTTTCGAGAAAGAAGCGCTGCCGTCCGCGATTGCCAACGCCCGCCCTTACTTGGGTGAAGACGCAGATCAAGATGCGTTCATTTTGTGGCGGAGTCGAAGTGTTTTGTTCTGCGCCTATGACACTGCGGGAAAACTGCTTGCGAGCCCGTATAACAGCAACAACGAATATCAAGGCGAGGTCGAAGCCTATTTGCCGCTGACGTTCGCGTTCTCCAATTCCAATCTGGGGTTGCGGTTGAAACACGCTACGGTGGAACAGTGGGCGCGGCGCAACTTTGTCATCAACCTTTCGTTATGGGTGGCGATGACGATTTTTCTGGTCGCGTCGTTGACCTTGATGGTACGCACGGCGGCACGCGAAATGAAGCTTTCCCAAATGAAGGCCGACTTCGTCTCGAATGTCTCGCATGAGTTGCGCACGCCGTTGGCGTCCATACGCGTGCTGGCAGAATTGCTGAACCTGGGCCGCGTCAAAGATTCTGAACGCGTGCGCGAATATGGCGGCTACATCGAAAGCGAAGGCCGCCGCCTGACGCAAGTGATCAATAACATCCTGGATTTTTCGCGCATCGAATCAGGTCGCAAAATCTTCCACTTCGAACAGGCAGACGCCAGCGAAGTCGTACAGGAAACGCTGGAAGCCTTCTCTGTGCACCTGAAACAAAATGGCTTTACGGCCTCCTATGAACCGCCTGCACAACCGTTGCCACGACTGACGCTTGACCCTGACGCAATCGCCCTGGCGCTCAACAATTTGTTGGACAACGCCATCAAATACTCTGGCGAGCAGAAAGAGATTTCGGTGCGTGTTGAACAGGCGAACGAGGGGATCACCATTTCAGTAGCTGATCACGGCATCGGTATCGCGCCCGAAGAGCGAGAAAAGATTTTTGACAAGTTTTATCGCGTCAGCACTGGTTTGGTGCATGACGTGAAAGGCAGCGGCCTGGGCTTGTCGCTGGTGAAATACATCGTCGAGGCACATCGCGGCAAAATCACCGTGCAAAGCACCCTCGGCGCGGGCAGCACCTTCACGATGTTCTTCCCCTTGAACAATATCTCTGATCAATCCGGCAAGGCGGACGCTGAACCAACTGCGACGGTGAAACCCGATGCGCCGCCGTTTGGCGCTGAAAGCAAGGCTTGATCCAATTTTGCATAGAGCACATGGTCTTGAAAGGCAAAATCCTGCTCATCGAAGACGAACAAGTAATGGCCATCGCGCTGCGCGATGGCTTGGAATCAGAAAACTATGCCGTTGAAGTCGCCAGTGACGGGGTTAATGGCCTAAAACTGGCGACCGGCAATACTTTTGATTTGCTGATTTTGGACGTCATGTTGCCCAAACTGAGCGGGCTGGATGTCTGCAAGCAATTGCGCGCCGCAGGGAATGAAGTGCCGATCATCATGCTGACGGCGCGTGGTCAGGAACTGGATAAAGTCATCGGATTGCGCAGTGGCGCTGACGATTACATCACCAAACCATTTAGCTTGCTGGAACTGCTCGCGCGCATTGAAGCCGTGATGCGCCGCACAAGCAAACCGAGTGAGCCATTGGAGACTTACGAATTCGGTGATATCTGGCTCGATTTTCGCAAACACGATGCGCGCAGAAACAATCAGCCCTTGGAGCTATCGCCTCGCGAGTTTCGCATTCTGCAGTTTTTGATTTCTCATCGCGGCGAAGTCGTGACGCGCGATCAATTGCTGGATCAGGTTTGGTCGTACGACAGTTTTCCAATGACGCGCACAGTGGATACTCACATCGCCAAGCTGCGTCAAAAGATCGAAGACGCTCCTAACAATCCACGCTATCTGGTCACCATCCACGGCGTGGGCTACAAATTCATCGGCTAATAAAAATCCCGCAGCACCAGCCACTCTTTGACACGGCGTTGCGGGATTTTTGTTTGTGCGCGTTGTCTGGTGCGTAGCCGCGCGAATAGCCGTTAGCGATTGCCGCGCATACGGCGAACATAACTGCCGTCAATGCCGTGAATGCGCAAATTGATCAGGTCATCCACAGACAGATTCGCATAGCCTTGTTCGCGCATTTCCTTGACGAATTTGCTGTCTACGCCGTGAATGCGCATCGAAAGCAGCTTCTCGAAGGGAACGTTCTGATAGCCCATGGCCTGAACGCTTTTGACGTACTCTTCATCAATGCCGTGAATGCGCATCGCCATCAGCCTGTCGAGCGTCATTTCGCCGAAGCCCAGCGCCTTGGCTTTGGTGATGAATTCAGCGTCAACTTTATGAATGCGCATGGCAAGCAGCTTATCTATCGGCAGGTCTCTGAACCCAAGCGCCGCCGCTTCATTGATAAAAGCTTCGTCCACACCGTGAATGCGCATCGCCGTCAGTTTATCGGCTGACAGGTCTTTGTACCCCAACGCCTGCATACGGCGAATATACTCGCCGTCCACACGATGAATCCGCATGGCAATGAGTTTATCCACCGATATCTTTTCGTATCCGAGCAATTTCAGCTCGTTGATGTACTTCGTGCTGACATCAAAAAGCGTCAGCGAAAACAGCTTTTCCGTCGCCAGGCCGTCATAGCCCAGGTTGCGCATCGCGCCCACATAGTTGCCATTGGGCGTAAAGCGGAAATCGCCGACGCCTTTACCGTCTTTGAATAGCCCGTCAAAGAAGATAGTTCCGGCTTCGCGCATAAGAGTGAATTGCACGGAGGCGTTCGCGTTCGGATTCAACCCTGAAAATTCCCGTAAAGGAAAATCCTGCGACGACTGAAACCAACCGCGCTCTTTTTTCTCGCGATTGCGGCTAAGCGAAAGCCACAAGACCGGTTCTTTTTCCGTCTGGCGAACCTTGGCCGTCCAGTCACCCGTAATTGTCTCTTGCACGCTCACCGGCTCAGACGTTGTGCGGCCGTGAACAAGCAATGTGAGGCCCGTCAGGGCACACAACCCCATCAAGAGTAGCAACGCTCTCTTCATCCGCTACCTCCTCGTTGTTTTTTATGGTCAATGACTGGACTGGCTCAGCGATTCTCTTTGGTCAGAATCTTGTCCATGCCCGTGGCTTTCAATTCGATCAATTGATTGACCGAGACGTTCTTTAACCCGGCGGCGCGCATCTTTTTGACGTACTCAGGCGTCACGCCAAGAGCTTTCATCTCGATCAATTGCTCTGGCGACAGTTTGTCAAAACCCAGGCTGCGCATCTCTTTGACATAGGTTTCATTGACGCCGAGCGATTTTAGTTCCACCAGATTGTTCAAGCTCAACGCATCAAATCCGAGCGCTTTCATTTGGCGTGCGTATTCGGGTGTGATGCCGAGCGCCTTGATTTCTATCAGTTGTTCTGCGTTGAATTTGCCAAAGCCCCAATTCTGCGCTTCCTTGGCAAACTCCGCGCTTACGCCCAATGCTCGCAAGCTTACCAATTTTTCTGGCGTCAAATTGTCGAAGCCTTGCTCACGCATTTGCGCTGCGTATTCCGGCGTGACACCGAGGTGGCGCATTTCGATCAATCGCTGAAGCGGAATGCCGCCGTATCCCGCGCGCCCCATGGCGTTTATATAGTCGTTCGTCAGCCCTGAGGTTCTGATCTCAACCAATTCACGTGCGGTCAGCTTCTTCTGACTCCAGCCTGCAACTTCCTTCAGAAACCCATCCGTCACGCCAACCGCCCGCAATTCAACCAATTCGCGAACTGAGAGCTGTTCATAGCCCGCTTTCCGCATCGCTTCGATGAATTCTGGCGTCACACCGACAGCCTTCATTTCAATCAACTGTTCGACAGTGAGTTCGGAAGATTTGCCACTTCCCTGTCCAACGGTCTGCCCAGCACTTTGCGCCTTGTCTTGTGCGTCGAGCGCATCTTCCATTTCTGGCGCAACTTCATCTGTCACCTTTCCAGCGGACGCATTCGCACCTTGCTTTTGCAAGCCTGTGCCAAACACTGGAGTTAACAAATGGCTTGCGACGAGAACGTCATCTGATTTCGGCGCTGATGCTTGTGAAGCAGCAGCATTTCCTTTTGCCTGTAACATAGCAAGAGGAGCTAACAACGCACAGGCAGCCAAACTGACGGCCACGATACGTCTTCGGTTAACGCCTTTGCGGGACAACTGTGGGTCCAGGATCGAGCGCACGCGGCTTTCTAAATGCGAGCAGGCCATTCCGACAGCAACTGGCGAGGGATAACGTTCAAGACGTAACAAACTCGCGACTTCAACCAAGGTGCTCGCATAATCTGACGCCTTGGTGCCCACGGCGAGCACCTGGTCATCACACGCCATTTCGCGTTCGACACGCAACTGCCGCGCGCCCCACCAAACCAACGGATTGAACCAGTAAACCGCACAAGCAAGTTGTGCGATGGATTGCAACAAGCAGTCCCAGCGTTTGATGTGCGTCAGCTCGTGCAGCAACACAATGCGACGGCATTCAGTAGACCACTGCTGCGATTCTGCAGGCAAAAGCACAACCGAACGCCACCAGCCCCAGGTTAACGGCAGTTCCACCTGTTCGCTTTGATAGAGCCTGACGTTACGCTGTAATCCCAAATGCGCAGCTGATTCGCGAGCCAATGAAAGCCAGTCACTGTCAGCGATCCGTACAGCGCGACGTGTGAGAGATCCAAGGCGAACCATTCCCAGCACAACCCGCCCAATGACTAACATTGCCCCCGCAGCCCAAATCGCTAGTAGGAGCCTCGCCCAGCTCCATTCACTCGTGCCAGCGGGTTCAATGGCAGCAATCGAACGTTGCGCCGTTTTTAATTCGGCAGGAACAGCGCTTTCCTGCAACGCAAGTCCGTCAGTTGACGCAGTGGCAACACCTAAAGGAATCCGTTTTTGATCAAGCTGCGCTGGCTTCTCTTTTGCGGTAAGCAAAACACCAGCAGCCCAAGGTGAAGAAATCGGCAATTGCCAATGGGGTAGGCTCAAGGAAAAGATCGGCAAAAGTAGAACGCTTGCCAGGGCGACGCTCCAGACCAAATGCCTAGCTGCTGCCGATAGACGCTGTAATTGCCAGGACAGGATTGCAGCCAATAACAATACCAATCCCCCTTTGAGGGACATATCCAAGAAAAATGACACTTGAGCTGAGAGTTCAGGCATTTCGGCGGGCAATTGTAATGCGAGTGATAGCATCTTTACCGTCCTTCCTTTCTTGCGTCTTCGATCAATTGTGAGAGACGTTCAAGCTCATCTTCACTTAATTTGGAGCGCGACATGTCCAATAAGGCTGCGACAGCCTGTTCTGTCGAACCGTCGAAAAAGGTTTGCAACATTTGCTTAAGTGCCGATTTGCGCGCCTTTTCGCGCGCCAAGGTTGGCTTAAAAAGATAACGTGGGCCGTCTTGCTCGTGTCGCAGGTAGCCCTTCTCTTCCAATAACCGCAGCATTGCGCGTACGGCTGAATAACTAGGAGGATCAGGTAATTGCTCCATCACTTCTGCTGCTGTCGCCTGTCCGCGTTGGTAGACGATATCCATAATCTGCCGTTCTCGACGGCTAAGATGTACATGGGATTTTTGTGTCATGGTTTTCTCGCTCAACCTTCTTAACCTAATTAGCCGGACAAACACTGAGCCCTCTCAGCAGTGCTAAAAAAATAGCATCACGAGCTAATCGCGTCAAGCGCTAATGCTATTTTTTTAGCATCGAGCGCAGTCGTCGTATGAGCAATGGCGACTAACCAGCGGGGAATGCGACTGACTCAGCAGAGTGCGCAATGTTCACGGCGAGACCATTGCGCACAAGGTTGCTCAGTCCTCGCGCTTGGAGCAGTCAACAATTCCACAAAACCAGCTCATAGAGGTTAATCTGATCAAAATGGAACTGACAGGCGCGCAGAACCCAAATCATTAAAAACGAATAGATACGCCAGAATCTTATCTCAACTTAAACGTACAGCCAGATTTACGCGTAGACAGAAGATTTAAATTAAGTTATCTTTTGACCTGTGGTGATCCTCACTGGACGCTGGTCCTCACTGGCGTGCTGATCCCGCAAGCGAACACATACAGCTATTGCAACTTTTGACCGTGCCCCACTGCGAGAATTTGTTCGCAGCGGACATTGCGGCTTACCCGATCACTCAGCAGCAATGCGCTGGGTGTATTGCACGCGCAAAATTGCTAAGACGCCCCTACCAAAGCATTTATGCATTTATTTAAGCACTGATAGCGAGTCTGGTGCCTGCATATTGGCTCTAAATTATTACCCTGAAATGGCTACGTCCCCCGAGTCAGATCTTTTAAATCGAGCTCTTGCCTCGACAGACTCTCGGCAGAAGCGAGTTGCGTATTCGGTCGCTTTGCCATGGACAAACTCGCAAAGATGATTAGTTTTTGCCGGGTCTAGCGGCCTCACTCCGCTTCTTGAGGAACAGACGTATGAAAAAGTTCACCTTGGTTTGCACCACTCTCTTGTTGTTTGCACTTGCGCTCAACCACACGCTGCTGCGTGGATTTATGAACTGGATGAACACGCCAGTTGTCACACGCGCCGAAATCGCTGGTAAAGATGGCGCATTGGTCGTGACAGCGCCCAATACGATTGTCAACAGATATGCCGCCTTAGCGGTAGACGCCCCGGCGGGCGCTTCGACAATCGCCGTAACAAATCCCGGCGGCGCCAGCGGATTGGACCCAGCCACATTGACACCAGGCGATCTGATCATGATTATCCAGATGTCTGGAGCGACAATTGATAGTTCCAATACTGCGAATTATGGGCAAGTAACGAATTTGAATAGCGCCGGTCGCTATGAATTCGTCACCGTCAATGCCGTCAATGGGAATCTCATCACGGTCAACCCACCTTGCGGTGGCATGCGGTACAGCTATTCGGCCAGCGGCAAAACCCAAATCATTCGCGTTCCTCAATACACAACGTTAACCGTCAACCAAGGCGCCTCCCTAACCGCTCCGCCCTGGAATGGCCAAATCGGCGGTATCATTTCCATCCACGTACAAAGCACAGCCATCATTAATGGTGTCGTTGACGTCAGCGAACGCGGATTTCGCGGTGGTGCGCTCTCAGGTGCCGGTGGAGGCGGCCTGCGCACAGATTATGTTACGAACCAACAGGATTTTGGCGCTGAGAAGGGGGAAAGCCTCGCGGGTTATCAAGCAGACTATGACCTAGTCGGTGGTCGGTACGGTCGTGGCGCAGCAGCCAATGGCGGCGGCGGCGGAACCTCGCACAATTCTGGCGGCGGCGGCGGCGGCAATGGAAACAACGGAAAAGTTTGGACAGGCCAAGGCGTGATGAATGGCACAGTTCCTGGTGCTGATGCGTGGAAGCTTGATCCTAGTTATAGCGCAAACGGAAACAAACTCACGGATTCTTCTGGTGGCGGACGCGGTGGTTACAGCTATGCCGTGAATAATGCCGATGCGTTGACGCAAGGCCCTGGCAGCACAGCTTGGGGCGGAGACAATCGTCGCGAAGTCGGCGGTCTCGGTGGTCGCCCAGCTCCGCAAGACCCCGCGACACGTGTGTTCTTCGGCGGTGGTGGCGGCGCAGGAGCGCAAAACAATGACGCAGGCGGCGTAGGCGGCAACGGCGGCGGCATGATCTACCTGATCGCAGATTCGGTCAGCGGAAATGGCACACTGTTGGCGAATGGCGGTAAAGGCGGCGATACCCGTAATGAAAACCGCGATGGTGCAGGTGGTGGTGGCGCAGGCGGCACGATTGTCGTTGCGGCCAAAACCCTGAGTGGCCTTAGTGCCCAAGCAAACGGTGGCGCAGGCGGCAACCAATTCCCTCCTGTCGGTGTCTTTGCCGCTGAATCAGAAGGCCCTGGCGGCGGCGGCGGCGGCGGTTACATCGCCTTTTCTGGTGGCACAATCACCACGCAAATCAATCCTGGAGGACACGGCTCTTCGCAAGCCCCTTCCATTTCGGAATTTCCTGCGAACGGGACGACTGGTGGCGCAACCGGCCTAGTGAATGCCGCACTCGCCACAATTCCCTTCTGCTCGACGACGACTGACCTGTCAATTACCAAAACTGACAATCAAGTCACCGCGATACCGGGTTCGCCCATCACCTACACAATTGTGGTACGCAATAATGGACCGAATGATGTGTTCGGCGTACAAGTGGCCGATACGGTGCCAGCTGTATTGTTGAATCCTTCCTGGACTTGCACGGCCTCCAATGGCTCCAAATGCTCATTGGCCAACAACACCGGCAACATCAATACAACGGTGGATTTGCTCAATGGCGGCACGGCAACGTTCCTTCTGACAGCAACAGTAGACCCATCTGCCACCGGCACAGTGACCAACACAGCAGCCGTGACAATGCCCGCAGGTGCGGTGGATCCGAATCCGAATAACAATACGGCTACAGATACTGACCAACTGCAACCCCAAGGCGATCTGTCTGTAACCAAATCAGACGGTGTGACGACAGTCACCGCGGGCATGAACGTGAGCTACACGATCACCGTTCGCAACAGCGGGCCCAGCACAGTCACGGGGGCAACCGTGACAGATATTATTCCAACCAAACTGACCAATATTTCCTGGACCTGCACTGCCAGTGCAGGCGGAAGCTGTGGCGCAGCCAATGGCACCGGCAGCATCAATACAACGGTGAATTTGTTGCCCAATGCAACGGCAACCTTCAAACTGAATGGTACCGTGCGTAGCGATGCCACAGGCAGTTTAAGCAATACGGTAACGGTGACGCCCCCGGCGAATATTCCTGACCCGAACACTGCCAATAATAGCGACACCGATACAGACACGATCAGCGCAACGTCGGACCTGGCGATTACCAAAACCAACAGCGCCACATCTTCTGTGCCGGGCACCCAAACCACGTACACCATCGTGGTAAGCAATGCCGGACCGAGCGCAGCGTTAGGTGCGACAGTTTCGGACATCCTGCCTGCCACGCTCACCAATGCGACGTGGACTTGCGCAGCTTCGGCAGGATCGAGCTGCGGACAAGCCAGCGGCAGCGGCAATATCAATACAACCGTAGACGTTGCGGCCAATGGCACCGTGACCTTTACGTTAAAAGGCACGGTTTCCAGCACGGCGACGGGGTCTTTGACAAATACCGCAACCGTGACGCCAGCCACGGGCACAACCGATCCAACACCGAACAACAATACGGCAACGGATACAGACACACTGACACCGTCAGCCGACTTGTCCATTACCAAAACCAACAACGCCACAACCGTTACGGCTGGTGCGCAAACAACCTATACGATTGTGGCGACCAACAACGGGCCTAGTGCCGTCACCAACTCGCTGTTGACCGACGTAATGTCTGACAAATTGATGGCTGTTTCGTGGACGTGTACAGCCTCAAGCGGTTCCAGTTGCGCGTCGGCAAGCGGCACAGGTTCCGTCAATGTGATGGTTTCCTTGTTGGCCAATGGCACAGCCACTCTGTCAATTACTGGTACAGTAGTCCCGACAGCGACCGGCAATTTGACCAACGCGGCCACAATCGTTCCGCCTAGTGGCGTGACAGATCCAAATACCAGCAACAATACGGCGACTGATGCCGACGCGATTTTGCTGTCTTCGGACCTGGCAATCGCGAAAACTGGTGGCTCGGGACAAGTCACGCCGGGTGGGACGGTAAACTACAACATCGTAGTCACCAATAACGGGCCGAGTGCAGTCACGGGTGCGACGGTCGTTGATAACCTCCCCAGCTCGCTTAGCAATGCCACGTGGACTTGCACCGCTTCGGCAGGATCGAGCTGCGGCACGCCTAGCGGTTCTGGCAGCATCAACGCCACCGTCAATTTGGCCGCCAATGGCACTGCCACGTTTGCTTTAACGGCAACGCTCTCCAGCAATGCGTCCGGCACACTGACCAACGTCGCGACGGTTTCAGCGCCAAACGGCACCACCGATCCAACTGGTGGCAATAACACCAGCACAGCAACCAATCCGATTGCGCCGCAAGCAGATTTGTCTATCACCAAGACAGACAATGCCAGCAACGGCACGCCGGGTTCGCAGATCACTTACACAATTGTCGTCAGCAACAGCGGCCCGGTCGCAGTCACAGGCGCAACCGTCACTGACAACTTGCCGAACACGCTGACGAATGCAACCTGGACTTGCACGGCAGCCGCAGGTTCGAGTTGCGGCACGCCCAATGGCAACGGCAGCATCAATGCAACCGTCAATCTGGCGGTGAACGGAACGGCGACGTTTACTGTCACGGCAACCATCGCCAGCACGGCAACCGGAACGCTGACCAACATCGCTTCCGTGGCGACGCCGAGCGGCATCACCGATCCGAATAGCGCGAACAATTCAGCGACAGATTCGACCACGTTGGCTCCCCGTGCCGATCTGGCAATCAGCAAAACCAACAATGCCACGACCATCAACGCTGGCAGCTCAGTAACGTATACCATCACAGTTCGCAATAATGGCCCCAGCGCAGCCACCAACGCTGACGTAGCCGATACGTTGCCGACTGGCTTGTCCAACGCTTCCTGGACTTGCACGGCGTCGGCTGGCTCAAGCTGCGGCAGTTCAAGCGGCACCGGCAATATCGCTGCTAAAGTAACGCTGCTGCCCAATGGCACAGCAACCTTCGCCTTGACCGCCTCTGTTGCGGCTGATGCGCTGGGTTCACTGACCAATACAGCAACGATCACGCCGCCCGCTGGCACAACCGATCCAACGCCGGGCAACAACACCGCGACCGACACCGATACGATTATCGGTTTGTCCAACTTGCGTGTGGCCAAAACGGCCAACCCGACGCAAGCCGTTCCTGGCACAACCTTGACCTACACGATCACGGTCACCAACGATGGCCCAAGTCCCGTCACCGGAGCCACTGTCACTGACACCATGCCAAGCGTGCTGACTGGCGTCGCCTGGACGTGTACAGCGTCATCAGGTTCGGCCTGCAACACGGCAAGCGGCACAGGCAACATCAACACGACGGTCAATCTGGCGAATGGCGGCACAGCAACATTCACGGTTACCGCGCAAGTCCCGGCAAACGCGACTGGCCCGATCGCCAACACAGCCAGCGTGACCCCGCCAACTGGTGTCACCGATCCTGATCCTGGCAATAACACGACGACGGTGACAAGTAATACCCAGCCGCGCGCTGACGTTGCAATCACCAAGACGGCTTCGCCCAGCCCTGCCCGCGCGGGTGACGAAGTCACGTATACCTTGACAGTCACCAATAACGGCCCGTCAACGGCGACGGGAGTCACTGTCACCGACGCATTGCCCACCGGAACCGAGTTCGTTTCGGCAACCTCGACCAAAGGCACTTGCACGGGTACGGCAACTGTCACTTGCAACATCGGCTCGCTTGATCCCACCGCGCCAAACAATCAGGCGATTGTGACGATCAAGATTCGCGTGCCCTTCACCTATCCAGTTGGTCCGTTGAGCAACACCGCGACGGTGGGCGCAACGACGACCGACCCGACAGGTACAAACAACTCCAGCACGTCTACGATCAACATCACTGCGCCGCCAGGAGCCAAGTTCTCTCCGACGGACATCTCCGTGCGCGGCAGCGGCACTGACGCCTGTATCGGCGGCGGCAATGTTCTGACGATGGAAGTCAAACTGACCAACAGCGGCGACGGCGTGCAACGTGACAACGCAGGCGCTGAATTTGTGGCGGTGTTGCCGGTGCAGTTAACGGCAATTACGGGTTCCTGTTCGTCGGTGGGCGGCGGATCGTGCACAGTCAGCGCGTCGCAAATCGAATGGAATGGTGAAATCGCGCCCGGCGCGACCAAGACCATTACCTTTCAGGTGCGTGTGCGTCAGAGCATCGAACCCGGCACACGGTTCTGTACGACTTACCGGGTCAATTACGACACCAACAGCGACAACATCAACGACGCGACAACGTCTGTCAGCAATTGTATGGAAGCCAATTGCTTCCCGCCGCCCTGTGTCACCAATTGCCCGGACGTCGGCCCTGGCGAAAAATTCAAAGATCATCC
>JAEUQO010000219.1 GCA_016789605.1 Acidobacteriota bacterium | reverse complement strand
GGTCCTCCGAACGCGCCAGGGATGGCGTGTTTTGCTGATGGTTGCGAGGTGGCAACCGCACGGCTCGCCGTGGGGTACTCAATTTTGATTGGCGGGTGATGCGAAATACGCGTCAGCGCCAATCACATCAGAAACAAACGGACAGGTAAAAACGAAGGGGAAAACCTCGAAAAATCGAGAAAATTGCCTATCAAATGCTTTTGCTGTTCTGTATGGAAAGTAATGCTGGGAGGTGAAAAAGTCAACGCGATTTTGCGGTGCCCTGGGACGAAGTTTGAGAAGTGAAAACGTTACGCAGGTAACTGAGCCCCAACGCCAACGCGCTCACAAGCACGCAGCCGATGGCGAACCAGTCTCCACGTTGTGTGTAAAACGTCTGTGGCCGACGGGATTGCGCTTGCCAGACCTGCGCCGCTGCCGTAAACGACGGCAAGGCATCAACAACCTGGCCATCGGCGGTGATCAGTGCACTGATGCCGGAATTGGTGACGCGCAACAGATCGCGGTTGTTTTCGATGGCGCGCATTCGTGCGTGTTGCAAATGTTGTTGCGCGCCAGCCGTGTTACCGAACCAGGCATCATTCGACACATTGATCAGCACGGTTGCGCCGTTGCGCACAAACTGGCGCACCAAATCCGGATACGCCGCTTCGTAACAAATGAACGAACCCAGCCGCACGAAATTGGTTGTGCGTTCGATGCCTGTCTTGCTGGCTTCGGGCGTGATGACGGTTTCGCGTTTGGCTGTCAGGCGCAAAGTATTAACGACGGCTTCGCGCCCCGGCGTGAAATCGCCGATCATGGGCGGCACAAACCAGCCCAACAACGGACGCCACGGCACGTATTCGCCAAATGGTACCAGCCGCATCTTGTCATAACGACGCAAGTTCACGCCGCTTTCGGGGCTGATGACGTGAACGCTGTTGGTATAGCGCCAATCGTCGCGCGTGACGGTATTCACGACCAAATGCGCGCCCGTTTCGCTGGCAAATTGATTTAGCTTGTCACGCACGGCGGCTTCGGTTTCGTAAAACAGCACCAAAGGAGATTCCGCCCAAATCACCAGCTCCGCCGTTTGTCTCGGCGCGCGCGCCAACGCTTCGCGCGTCAGCTTCAAATTGTTTTCCAAATCGCGCGCGGCGGCTTCGCTGGATTGATCGGTATCGGGCGAGAGATTCGGTTGCACGCCAATCGCAGTAAATTGCGTCGGTGTTGCAGGGCTACTATCTCGTTGCGCATCGGCCAACAAAAACACGCCTGCTGCGCCAAACACCAGCAACGCAGCGGCGCGCCCTACCGCACGCTCTTTGAACTTGGGCAGCAAAACGAGCAAAGCGCTGGCGGCCACCAATTCAGCGCTGATCAAATAAACGCCGCCAAAGCGCGCCAGTTGGGCAATGCGGAAATGTTCAACCTGAGAAATGCCCAGCGCGTTCCAGGTGACGCCCGTCACGAACGGACGCAAAAATTCTGTGGCCGCCCATACCACCGGAGCCAGTGTTAACCCCGGCCAGCCAACCACGTTGACAAGACGCGTCACCACCAGGCCAAACAACGCCGGAAACAACGCCAACACAGACGCAAACAAAAACGCGACGCCGTATGCCGCAATGGCGGGCAATCCGCCATAACGCGTCATCGAATGCGTGATCCAGTTTTCGGCAAAGAAGGTAAAGACGAGACCAACCAACCAGCCCAGCCAGAATCCACGGCGCAACGAAATGCCGCGCGTCACGACGTAGAGCAACGGAGCCAGCGCGATCCATCCCAGATAGGTCAGCGACACGCCTGGAAACGCCAGCAGCAAAAGCAGCGCAGACACAAATGCCAGCAAGCTTTGCCACAGCCAGCCGTCAGGCGCGAGATTGAATTGTGAAAAGAGATTCTGCCGATTCATCAGCGCTCTGCTTGTCCCTTCGCCGAAGCAGGGCCAACGGGCTGAGAAGAGTTGGCGGTTGAGGCGGCCACCGGCGCTGACAGAGCAGCGCCCGGCGGGCAATTCGGATCACCGGGCGAACAACTGGCCACGATTTTCACCACGCTGTAACCGGAATTGTGCAATTCGGACGTGAGCTGTTCAGCGGCTTCGCGTCTGGTGAGCGGTCCGACTTTGAGCAAATAACCTTGATTGGTCGGCGCGGCTTCGATGGTCGCCTGTACGCGACGCTGATCGCGCAAGGCGGTGCTCAATTGTTCCGCCGCCGCAAAGGTTTGAAAGCCCAACACGCGCACCGTGAAGCCTTTGCCGTCTTTTGACATTTCCAGCAAATCGTTGGGCGGCGACACATAGGACACCAAAATCCCCGACGCGAAATACAACGCGCAGAGCAAGGCCAGAATAAAGAAGACCACCAGGGCCTGCTTATCGCGGCTGTTGAGATGTTTGAGCGCTTTGATGATTGCGTTCATCGCTCACCTGCTTTGGTTTCCAGTGTGTCGGGTTTGGTTGCGAAATGCGCGCGCATTGTAACACGAATTCCGCTCGGCTGCGCCAGCTTGCACAATCCCGACGCGCTGCCCAAAATACCGGCGCACAGAACTCAATTCCCAACAAGCGGAGAAGCTTCATGCTCAATACTCTTTCGTTGTTTGCCGCCGCACTGGTGTTCGGCGGAGCCGTGGCGTTGCCGGTTGCCACCCTGTCGCAGCAGACCGCCGATGACGCCAAGTTGCGCGCACGCGCAGCCAAAATCCACCGCGAAGCCATTGTCATTGATACTCATAACGACGTGACGTCGCCGCTGCGCGATGAAGGCTATGACCTGGGCACGCGCGACGCCAGCGGCAAAAACCAAACCGACATTCCTCGTATGAAAGAAGGCGGTTTGGATGCGGAGTTTTTTGCCATTTATGTGGCGTCGAAATATGCCAGAGAAGGCGGCGCAGCCCGGCGCGCCTGGGAAATGATTGACGACGTTTACGAACAAGCGCGCCGTCATCCTGAATCGCTGGAAGTGGCCTACACGGCGGCAGACATTCGTCGGTTGCACAAAGCCAATAAGATTTCCGCGCTGATGGGCATCGAAGGCGGCCACGCCATCGAAGACAGCCTGGGGCTGTTGCGCCAGTTTTATCGCGCAGGCGTTCGCTATATGACCTTGACGCACACCAACACCAACAACTGGGCCGATTCGGCGGGCGGCATCGGCAATCCCGCCGAAGCTCGTCACAATGGGTTGAGCCCGTTTGGCAAAGAAGTGGTGCGCGAAATGAACCGCCTGGGAATGATGGTGGATATTTCGCACGTGGCCGACAAAACGTTCTGGGACGTGCTCGAAACCTCTTCCGCGCCGGTCATCGCTTCGCACTCGTCCTGTCGCGCGTTGACCAACGTGCCGCGCAATTTGACCGACGACATGCTCAAGGCGCTGGCCAAAAATCGCGGCGTGATCATGATCAATTTTTACAACGGATTCATTAACACAGAGTACGCCAAACCCGGCGATCCCGTCCCGACCAAATCCGCACAAACGGCGACGATGGACATGTTGATGGCCCATTTCGAACACGCCATCAAAGTCGCGGGCATTGATCATGTCGGCATCGGTTCGGATTTTGATGGCGTGGACGGCCTGTTGCCGCAAGGCATGGAAGACGTTTCGAAGCTGCCGACCATCACCTATGAACTGCTCAAACGCGGGCATTCAGAAGCCGACGTCAAAAAAGTTCTGGGCGGAAATTTGCTGCGCGTGCTGACCGAAGTCGAAGCCGCCGCGCGCAAACTGCAAGCCAGTGGTGTCAAACCTTCAAACGCGCAAATCCCGCCAGCGCCGCCCCAACCAACAAACTGATCCGTTCATCTCTGCGTCCGGTTGTGACAATCGAAAAAACTGCCACAACCGGACATCCGCGCCTGCCTCGTTCCCGCTACCTTCCACGCCGAATCCAACCAAAAAATCAGGAGGCCGTAATGAAAAGAGTTTTTCCGCTCGTTCTGTCGGCAATTCTGCTGGCAGGTTTGTATGCACCCGCACAGGCACAAACGTCATCAGAGAAGCCGCTCGTGCCCGTAGGCACCAAAGCGCAGCTATCGCTGCGCACGCCTATCAGTTCAAAACTCAGCGATGTTGATGACCGCGTGATTGCCGTGCTGGATGAAAGTCTGGCGGGTGAAGACGGACGCATTGCCATCCCCGCCGGAACCGAATTTATCGGGCGCATCACGCACATTCAGGCGGCCCGCCGCATACATCGGCAAGCCTCGTTGGCCATTGTGTTTGAACAGGTTCGCCTGGCACACGGCAGCGAAAAAATCCGCGCCGTGGTCTTTGCCATTGATGATTACAGCAACGACCGCAGGTTGACGGCCAAAAACGAAACCGGACAAATCAAAGGCGGACGCTCTGCCGGGCGTACCGGCGCAAATGCGGCCAAAGGCGCGAGCGTAGGCAGTATGTTGGGCATTGCGGGAGTACTTTCAGGAGGTGGGTATTCGCCCTTCATCATCGGACTGGACACAGGTCTTTTTCTGGGAACCGTCCTGACAAAAGGCACGGAAATCAGACTCAATCAGGAAACCATTTTGCGTGTTCGCTTTGAGCCTGTGCGTCAACCGCCAATTTCGGTGAAACAAAGTTGGGAAAAGGAAAAGTAGCGTACTCGGCCAGAGAATTTCTGCCTCAGCCAAACCATTTATTTGAAGCCGTACAAATTCCGCCCTCACGCCAAGCCGCGAAAACGCACAAATGCCCCCGACGGCAATTGGGGCTCGTTAAAGTCCAAGCAACAACAACAACAACGATCGCTTTCAGCAAATCCCACCGACCGCTGTCAGTGGGATTCGCCGAAAACGACTCGTTGTCGGTAGCGCAAGCTTCATTTGCGGCGGCGCAATTATTTTCGTTTGGCGGTCAGCACGGTGTTCGGCTGGCGGATTTCAATCGCGCTGATTTTGCCTGCGTCATCGCTGACAAAATGCAAGGAAACGACCTGGGTTTGTTTGATGGCAAAATCGCCGCTCAAGCTCGGCAGCAAATCCATCTGCGGCTGTCCGGGAACGCTCACCGCCAGCGCGTTGCCCTTCAAACTCACGGTCCAGATTTGCCCCATCAAGCTGTATTCGCCAGTGAAACGCGCCAGATATGCCGGATCAGACAACCGCGCGTCAGGCTTTTTCTTGAAAACAATCGGACTCACCGACGCTTCAAACGGCGCGGAAACGCCGGCAATGAATCCGCTGGCGTCGGCTTGAAAGCTGTATTTCATGTTTTCAAACACGCCGTCTTTGGCTTTGCCGCCGCTGAATGTGTCGTAGTGCCAATGTTCGAGCGGCGTCGCGATTTTATTGAACGTCGCTTCGAGTTTGTCGCCGTTGAGCGCGACGGTCAGCACGCCATACCCCGAATGTTCATAGTCGCCCGCGTAATCAGCCAGCTTGTGCGACGGTTGCGTGCCCGCAAGACGCGCGTCGCCTTTTTTCTTTTCGCCCTCTTTTGTCGCGGCTTCCGAAGCGGCGCGACGCGCGACGCCCTGGCCAATCCAGTCATTCGGTTTCAAAGCTAACAACCGATCCGCCGCGACTTGCGCAATCAAATCGCGCAGCGGCGTGCCGTTCAGATTTGTCAGCACCACCATTCCCAGATCGTCTTTGGGAAAGAGCACGACGTTGGCCGAAAAGCCGTCAATATTACCGCCGTGCTGCACACGACGACGCCCGCGATAATTGTCTGTGAACCAGCCCATGCCGTATTCGCCGCCGGTGATTTCCGGTTCGGGATTGACTGCGCCGGTGACCATATGCGCCGTGTGCATATCGGCCACGGTCGCCGCTTCGGCAATTTTCTTGTCACCGTATTTGCCGCTGTTCAGATGCACGCTGACCCAACGCGCCATTTCATTGACGCTGGAATTGATCGAGCCCGCCGGACCGATGTTGGTGATCGGGCGAAACGGGATTTTGACGACCTGGCCATCGCGTTTGGCATAGGGCTGGGCAAAGTCGCTGTCTTTTTGCGAATCAGCGACCGAAAAATTGCTGCGCTTCATGCCGAGCGGGTCAAAGATGCGCGCACGCACAGCGTCTTCCCAGGTTTTGCCGGTGATGACTTCGGTCAGATAGCCCGCCGTCAGATACATCAAATTGTTGTATTGCCATTTCTGGCGCAAATCGGCGCTCGGTTCCAGATAAGCGAGTTTGCGGACGAAAGCTTCGCGTGTGGATTCAAAGTTGTTATACCAAACCAGATCGTGACGCGGCAGCCCGGAACGATGCGTCACCGTATCGCGCACACTCAGATGCTCGGTCATCGAAGCGTCAGGCAATTTGAACCACGGGATATACGTGCGCAACGGTTTGTCCCATTCGACCTTGCCTTCGTCTACCAACGTGCCCAGCACAAACGTCGTGAATGCTTTGGTCGAAGAACCAATGGCAAAGAGCGTGTCCGCCGTCACGGGCAATTGTTTTTCGACGTCGCGATAACCAAAGCCTTTGGCGTAAATGACCTGTTTGCCTTTGACGATGGCAATGGCCATGCCCGGCACGTCCAACTTTTTCATCGCATCGTTGACGACATCGTCAAAACCAGCCAGCGCGTCTTTGGCCGTTGTTGCAGGATCGGCTTTGCGTTCCAGGTTGCAGGGCAGATTGCCGCCGCCCTGCGAAAACGTGCCTTCGATTTTCTGACCATTGGCGGAAAGTTTGCCTTTGAATTTTGGGTCGCCCGGCACGCCGGGAATCGCAAACGTGACGTCGCCGTTGGTAAATGTCACCTCCGAAAGCGGCAGGTCTTTTGCGCCTTGTTGCGGAATGGTGATCGTGGCGGACAGTTTGCCGTCAGCGGCGGCAGCAAAATCCACGCTGATTTTCAGCTCGCCGCTGGGCAACGTGATCGCGCCTTCCCAATGCCCGGCGACCGCGTTTTGTAGCAACGGCGCGGCAACGGCGCCTGCGACCAGCGCAAGGGACAACACAAACGACAGCAAAGTTCGTTTTCTCATCGGATTCTCTCCTTTTTGTGGCGTGAATACTGCCGGACATTTGGCCAGATGTTTCGGTTGACCGCCGACATCTTACGGCAACTGGCGGCAACTGGAAATTCTGTCACGGGTACGCACGCGGCATTTTCACTTTCTGCCCAGGCTGCGTATGATGGCGGCGTCAAATCTTGCTCTGCGCACATCGCGCGGGTTACACGTCACAAACTGAAATTCCTGACTCTGGGGAGGAAGCCATGCTTCGCGCGAAGACTGCGGCCTTGACGTTAGCGTTCGTGCTGCTACTTGCAACTATGTCGCCTGTGAATTCGCAACAACCGTTGGGAGATCGTCCCACGCCAACAGGCGGACGTACGCGTGCCGCTGTGCGTGCGATGAATGGCATGATCGCGACCAGCCAACCGCTGGCTTCGGCGGCGGGGCTGCGCATCCTGCAACAGGGCGGCAACGCCATTGATGCGGCAGTCGCGGCGGCGGCGGTGCTCTGTGTCGTGGAACCGATGATGGTCAGCGCAGGCGGCGATTTGTTCGCGCTGGTCTGGAACGCCAAGTCGAAAGAATTGAAAGCTCTGAATGCCAGCGGTCGTTCGCCACAGGCCGCCACCATTGACGAATTGAAAAAGCGTGGCATTGATCGCATGCCGCAACACGGCATTCACACGGTGACCGTGCCGGGCGCGGTGGATGGCTGGGCCAAATTGCTGGAAAAATACGGCACAATGAAGCTGGCGCAGGTGCTGCAACCGGCCATCGAATATGCCGAGCGTGGTTTTCCCGTCACTGACGTCATCGGTCACGATTGGCAAGTTGCGCTGAATTACAAAACGCACGGCGATTTTGCGGCCACGTTTTTGCCGGGCGGCCAACCGCCCGCCATCGGCGATATATTCAAGAACAAGAATCTGGGCCGAACGCTGCGGCTGATCGCCCAAAAAGGCCCGGACGTTTTTTATCGCGGAGAACTAGCCGAAAAGCTGGTGCAATTTGCCCAAGCCGAAGGCGGTTTGCACACCCTGCGCGATTTTGCCAATCACACCTCAAACTGGATTGATCCAATCAGCACGACCTATCGCGGTTACACCTGTTACGAATTGCCGCCCAACACGCAGGGACTGGCCGCACTCGAAATGCTCAACATCCTGGAAGGCTATGATCTGAAAGCGCTGGGTCACAATTCGGCGGAGTATCTGCACCTGCTGATCGAAGCTAAAAAGCTGGCCTATGCCGACCGCGCGCGGCACATCTCTGACCCCGCGTTTTATCAAGCTCCGCTCGAAAAGCTGCTCTCAAAAGAATACGCCGCCCAACAACGTCAAAAGATTGACGCTGCCAAAGTCGCCAACACCAGCGCCAACGGACCGCGCGGCGGCGAAGACACCGTGTATCTGACCGTGGTGGACAAAGATCACAATGCCGTTTCGTTGATCCAAAGCATTTTCAGCGCATTCGGTTCGGGTTTGGTTGCGGGCGACACCGGCATCGTCTTGCACAATCGCGGCGCAGGCTTTTCCTTTGACCCGGCGTCCCCCAACAAACTCGACGGCAACAAACGCCCCTTTCACACGTTGATTCCGGCGATGGTGTTCAAGGACGGCCAACCGTGGCTGACCTATGGCGTGATGGGTGGCGATATGCAGGCGCAAGGTCACGTGCAAGTGTTGCTGAACCTGATTGATTTCGGCATGGACGTGCAACGCGCCGGTGAAGCGCCGCGCTTTCGTCATTTTGAAAGCGGCGTCGCATTGGAATCGGCCATCGGCCCCGACGTACGCAAAGCGCTGGAAGCCAAAGGCCACAAACTGACGACCGCGCCCGGCACGTTTGGCGGCTATCAGGCAATCCTGCTCGACCCGCTCACCGGCGCACTGGCAGGCGGTTCCGATGTGCGCAAAGACGGTTGTGCGCTTGGCTGGTAATCGTTTTTCAGAAATTAGCGCGTGCGATCAGGCTGATCACTTTTCAGAACTGGACAGAAACGGGGACTTCCTCGTATCTTGTCGGCGGTTAATTTTCATCCCCTTTAACTGTAAGCAATCAACCTACGTGATGAATTCTGCTCTCGCCCAAAGATGTTTGTGGGCAAGAGCACTTGGCGAGTTGTCGCAATGCCAGCTTTCTTTTTGAAAAAGACGTTTTTGGCAACAACCTGCGAGCGTACAGGCGACAACGCGTCTTTGCGCGTCACCCAATCATCACTTTTGTTTTCAGCCCTAATCGCGCCCGTTGCAGATGCAGCGGCTCTGGTAGCAACCCAAACCCATTTCGCTGGCGGCAAAACATAACCCGAAGTTCTAGCCGTAAAGAAAGAAAAGCCCCAGCGAGGCAAAAGCAAACTCGCTGGGGCTTTTGCTTTCCTGACGCACACACGATCCATCAACCGGTTCAAACTCAACTAAGCTTATGACGATTTTAGAATTGCTGGGAATCGAAGAAGAACGCGACGCCTGCGCCATCATCGCCAGCGTCAAACGCGATGGCAAAGCTTCGCACGGTAACGTCAAACGCACGTTGGAAGCGTTGACCAAAATGGGCCATCGCACCGGAGAAATCGCGGGCGAAGGCGACGGCGCAGGCATTCAAACTGACATTCCGCGCGACATCTGGCGGCACCATCTGGAACGCGAGGGGTTGATCGGCGCGACCGTCAATCATCCCTATTTCACGGTGGCGCACATTCTGTTGCCCGCCGCTGAAACCGCGCAACACGACGACATCAAACACCGCGCGCTGGAAATTTTTGCCGCAGGCGGGCTGGAAGTCGTGCTGGCGCAAGACGCGCAAACCCGCCGCGAAGCTCTGGGACCGCTGGGCCGTCAAAACGAACCGCGCTTTTGGCAAGTCGCGGCCATTCCGCGCGGTGCGCGACGTATGGGAAACCGCGACACGTTTGGCATTCACCTGGGTCTGGAACGTGAACTGCCCGTGCACGTCGCCAGCTTGAGCAACACCAGCGCCGTTTACAAAGTGCGCGGCGACGCCGAGGCTTTGCGCCGTTACTTCCCCGAACTGTCCAAACCCGATTTCAAATCGGCCATCACGCTGGGACACGGACGCTATTCGACCAACACCAATTCCGCCGCCGAAAAAGCCCAGATGTTTTCCACGCTCGGCCACAACGGCGAAATCAACGCCATTGACCGGTTGACGCGCGAAGCCGCCGCGCTCGGCTTTCAATTGCCGCGCAACGCCAGCGATTCGCAGATTCTGGATCGCGTCGTTGAATGCCTGATGTTCAATTTCGGATTGTCGCTGATGGAAACGATTGAAATCGTTTTCCCACCTGTCTGGAGCGAAAGCGAAAAATTCGAAACCCCGCTCAAACCGTTTCACCGCTATTTTCGCCGCGCGTTTGGTTCAATGGCGCAAGGCCCCGCCGCGATCATCGCCCGCGAAGGCGACGAAATCGTTTTCAGTTGCGACGCGTTGGGCTTGCGCCCGCTTTGGTTTGGCCAGACAGAAAAAGAATATTTCGCTTCGTCTGAAAAAGGCGTCGTGCCGCTCGAAGCCATGGCGGACGATCCGCGCCCGCTCGCGCCCGGCGAAAAACTCGGCTTGTTGCTCAACCGCGAACAAGGCGTCGAATTGTTTCCGCATCAGGAAATGCAACAGCGCATTTATGAAACGGCTTCGTTCCGCTATGACTTCCGCAAACTGAACGAGGTCACCACGACCGCTGCCAGCTTCGCCGTTCCCACGCAAACGGAACCAGACGACGCGCTACCGCTGCAGAACGAATCCCCCGAAGACGCGCTGGCGCTCAGCGATGAAAAAGAAGCGCGCGCCATCAAAATCGAACGCGCGTTGGCTGCGACGGGTGCGTTGGCCGCGATGGGTTGGACCAAGGAAGAAGTAGACAACCTGATGACGATGGCGACCGGCAAAGACCCGCTTTCCGGGCTTGGTTACGACGGGCCGCTGGCGGCGTTTTCCAAAGTGCGCCGGAACCTCTCGGATTACTTTCACGAACGTGTGGCCGTGGTGACCAATCCGGCAATTGACCGCGTGCGCGAAGGCGATCATTTCTCTGTGCGCGTCTTTCTGGGCCGTCGCCCTGCGCTGGCTGAAGGCGGTTCGCGCACCCAACAAATCGAATTGAAATCGCCGATTCTGTTGGGCGGCAACGGCGGCGAACGACAATTTTTGGCAGTGCAACAAACGCTCGCCCGCGAATATGGCACCTGCCTGATCAATGATCTGGTGCGCGAATTCAGCGAAAGCGCCATTGCCACGGGCAACCCGTTTTCGGCAGAAGCCAGTGTGCGTCGTGCGTTGCGCGGCGCGCAATCTGGCGGGCGTGATCAA
>JAEUQO010000036.1 GCA_016789605.1 Acidobacteriota bacterium | reverse complement strand
TCGTTAGGTGTTACAGCTTGCGTTCTTGGATCAAAAAGTAAAAGAGATTGAAATATGGCGAAACACACTTCAAACATTATTCAAATCGCACTCTGGCTCTTTGTGATGTCTGCCGGAATCCTCTTGGGTGGCAGTATCTTTGAGGGGGTGGTTCTCACTCCACTTTGGGCCGGAGCGCTCCCCGAATCAGTCATACAATGGCAGTATGGCAGCATTCAGACTAAATTCTTTGCCATCGCTACTCCTCTCTATGCGCTCTTCTCGGTGGCGTTAACTATTGCTTCCAGATGGATGCCACAACAACAACGGAGATGGGCTTTTGTGGCTGGATTGTGTGGCATCTTCGTAGTGGTAGTAACCTTCTTATTTTTCGTTCCCATCTTGCAGAAAACTCAAGCTACAAGGGGGGCAGGGTTAAGCGGGGAGGAAATCACGAGACTGGTCAAGCAATTCACGGCGTGGCATTGGGGGCGGTGGGCTGTAATCATTGGAAGTTGGGTTGCTGGATTGCGTGCCTTAAGTCTTTCCTCGTCATGAAAGGCTGATTCAGAAAGAACCACCTAACACCTTTTGTGTGTTTTGCGCCGCCCCTTCCCCGCTCTGCCGTTTGCACGCTCAATCCGGTACCCGATCTGGAAACCGCAAATAAGCCTGCACGTGTTGCGGACTGGCAGAGCCTTCGTGGTGTTGTCGTGCGGCGTGCCATCGTTCCAGCCAACGCACGCCCGGCAACCACGAAAAGCGCCATTGCGATCTCTGAAACCAAACCGAGGTCGGGTCCCAATGCACAAAAAAATAGTTTGGCCCGTACCCCGGTTCGTCGTGCCGGTCGTTGGCAAAATGCAGCGAAGGCTGGCGCGCAAAAGTGGTGCGCGCACGCGCGCTGTCAAATTTGTGAATTGTCCAGGGCAATTCGCGGTTGACGACATAACGCGCCGCACGCAACAGCCGCAAAAATTCGTCGCGGTCACGCACGGTCAGTTCCAGATAGCTGCGGCTGATGCCGTTGAATTGATGGATTTGCCGCCAAAGCGGCGCGGTTTGGCGTGCGCCCAATTGCCGCAGAAAGTTTTGCGCCGTCAGCACACGATCACGCAGCGCAGATTCGCTGGCGGAGGCACCGCTAGCGGCGTCACGACCAGCCTCACGACCAGCCTCACGACAAGATTGATGCAACAAAAAATCGAAGCGTCGGCCCGCAGCCGTCAGCGCTTCGTCAGCAAGCGGCGCGGAGCTTTCTACCGCCAGCAATGTCGGCGCGAGTAATCGGCGCTCAGTCGCACTGAGCCATGTCCAGGGAGAAAGCTTCATCGGGCTGAGAGCCTAACGCTTGCGTTTTTTGGGAAAGAGAAAGCGCAACGCCGGTTCGACGCGTTTGCTCCAATCGCGTTCAGAGTGCTGGCCGCCTCTGACCGCCGTAAATTTCAGATCGTCGCTCAAACGCCAGCCTTGCGCGACCAGCAATTCACTCAACGCGCGCACCAATCCGGGCGTCAGTTTGCCTTCTTTTGAACCGATATCCAGCCAGATGCGCGTGCTGGGTTTGACGCGCAGCGCTTGCACATACCGCAAAATCACGGCGTGATCCCACCACACCGACGGCGACATGACCAGCAACCGGCTAAACACCTGGGGATATTTCAATCCCAGATACAATGACACCAACCCGCCAAGCGACGAACCGCCCAAACCGGTGAATTCCGGCCCGGCCAGCGTGCGGTAATGATGATCAACAAACGGCTTTAACTCCTCGACCAAAAAGCGGCCATAGGCATCGGCTTTGCCGCCGCGTTTTTGGCGCGGGTCAACGGTCGGCGCATATTCGTCAATGCGCGCATCGCCGGTGTTGTAAATGCCGACGATGATCAACGGCTCGATGCTGCCTTTCAGAATCAGCCGCTCGGCGGTTTCGTCAACGCCCCATTCCTGGCCGCCAAACGCCGTCGCCGCGTCAAACAAATTTTGTCCGTCGTGCAAATAAAGCACGGGAAAGCGCCGCTCTGGTTCGTGGTCATATTGCGGCGGTAAATAGATAAGCAGATCGCGCGCGCGTTCCAAATGCGCAGACGCAAACTGCGAGTGCTGACGAAAATTACCTGTAAGTGTATGCACAGAAGACGGGTCAGAGATGATTACGCTTGGTTGTGAGTGGGGGTGATTGGGCGGCGCCTGTGTCGTAGAAGTGGCAGAGTTGCGGGCCTCCGCCATAAAATCCGCAAACTTTGCTTGCAATATTTACCTCGGTAGAAATCGCTGAAATCTTGCTCGCGTGCACGAACGCGCTTCACGCCGCGCCGCGAACACGGAATAATACACACCCAGCAACAGACAGAACAACAAGCCTTACGAAATGGGGGAGACGACTTTTTGGAAAGCGCAACTTCGCAGGCCGCACCGCGACGCGTCTACAAATATTACGACCTGGTGATGGCCGCATTTGTGACGGTCTTGCTGTGTTCCGGCATCATCGGCGTGCAAAAGGTTTCCAAGATTGGTTCGTTGCCGGAATTCGGCACGGCGATTCTGTTCTTTCCGCTCAGCTACATCTTTGGCGATGTGTTGACCGAAGTGTATGGGTACGCGCGGTCGCGGCGTGTGATCTGGGCGGGATTCGGCGCGTTGATCTTCGCGGCGTTTATGAGCTGGGCAGTGGTCAAAATGCCGCCCGCGCCGGGGTGGAAAGGACAAGACGCCTACGAAATGATTTTTGGCGGCACGCCGCGCATCGTGTTTTCCTCTCTGATTGCCTTTTGGGCGGGGGAATTCGCCAATTCGTTTGTGCTGGCCAAAATGAAGATTTTAACCAACGGACGCTGGCTGTGGATGCGCACCATCGGTTCTACCATCGCCGGCGAAGGCGTGGATTCGCTGATTTTCTATCCGCTGGCGTTTTACAATTCGTCCATCATGCCCAACGATCTGGTGTTTGTGGTGATGGTGAGCAATTACCTGATGAAAGTCGGCTGGGAAGCCGTCATCACGCCGTTCACCTATTTGATCGTCAATTTTCTGAAACGCGTCGAACACGAAGATTATTACGACCGCGATACGAACTTTAATCCGTTCACGCTCGAAACCTAAGCGACACGAACAACGTTTTAGCCGATGGCGTGCAAACCGCCGCCGTCCTTCACCAATATCAAATGCATTTCAACTGAGGTGGAAATATGAGCGCAACTGCAACTGCAGATCTGCAAGCCCGGATAAAAGCCGCCAAAGAGCGGCTGGATGCGCACGTGCGCGAAATGGTCGAATGGCATTTCAACCCTGCAACCGGATGCGAATACTGGCTGGAAAAAGCCAAAACGTATGATTTCGATCCGCGCAAGGATGTGAAAACCTATGAAGACCTGGACAAGTTTCCGTTCTTTGAGGACGACGATTTGCGCGGCGGTCCGGTGCGCAAATGGGTGCCCAAAGGCAATGCCGGAAAACCGATTTACGTGTTTGAAACCGGCGGCAGCACTGGCGTCCCCAAAAGCCGCGTCGTCAGCGAAGATCACAAAATTGATTACGAGCTGTTTAGCGAAACCTTGCCCGACGAATATTTTCCGAAAGGCGCTGACTGGTTGATGCTCGGCCCATCAGGACCGCGCCGGTTGCGGCTGGCGGTTGAACACCTGGCGCAATTTCGCGGCGGCATCAGCTTTTGCGTAGACCTCGATCCGCGCTGGGTGATCAAGCTGATCAAAATGGGCGAGATGCAGATGATGGAACGTTACAAGGCGCACGTCATTGATCAGGCGCTGACCATTTTGAAAGCCCATCCGAACATCAAGTGCATGTTCGCCACGCCGAAACTGCTGGAAGCGTTGTGCGAAAAAGTCTCGCTGAAATCCGTCGGCATCACCGGCGTATTTTGCGGCGGCACGGAAATGACGCCGCAATTCCATCGCTTCGCCGTCGAAGAGTTGATGGAAGGCGCGTATTTCGCCCCGACGTACGGCAATACGTTGATGGGGTTGGCTACGCACAAAGTGCCGTTCGATCCGGCGGACAACTGGGCGATCATTTACTATCCGCCCAGCCCGCGCGCAATGATCGAAGTCGTTGACCCGGACGAACCGACCAAGATTGTCGAATATGGCCAAACCGGGCGCGTGCGTCTGACAACGCTCACCAAAGAATTGTTTATCCCGCGCTTCCTGGAACGCGACGAATGCGAACGCGAAGCGCCTTGCGCGGCGTATCCGTGGGACGGCGTGCGCAATGTGCGCCCGTTCTCGCGCTTCCAGTCCACGGTGGTGGAAGGCGTTTACTAAACAATCCAGCCCTTTGGGGATCTTGAATCCGTCACAGAGGCGTCGAGTTGCAGTCTTTTATCTGCGGTTCGGCGCCTCTGTGGCGTCCGTGTAATCCGAAAATTTCGCCGGAGGCCGTGATGTTGCGACAAAGAAGTATTGGTCGTCTGTTGCTGGTGCTGGGATTCCTGCTGGCCTCTGGGCCGCTGGCAAGCGCGCAAGACTGGCCGCAATGGCGCGGCCCCGGACGTGACGGACTGGTTAAAGATTTTGTCGCGCCTGCTGTCTGGCCCAAAGCCTTGAAACAGGTTTGGCGCACGCCGGTGGGCAGCGGTTATTCGTCGCCGGTCGTGGCCAACGGCAAAGCCTGGATTCACACGCGCACAGGCGACGAAGAAATCGTTTCCTGTCTGGACTGGAAAACGGGCAAGTTGCTCTGGAGCAACCGTTACGCCGTGGGCTTCAAGAAAAACCAATACGCCACAGAAATGGCCAGCGGCCCGTTTGCCACACCGCTTCTGCATCGCGACAAACTCTATACGCTCGGCGTCAACGGCACGTTCTCGTGCTTTGACGCGGCTTCGGGCACATTGAAATGGCGCAAGGATTTTGGCCTGCCCGACACGTCAAAGATGTTTTGCGGCACGGCAGGCTCGCCAGTGGCTGAAGGCGACAACGTCATCATTCACGTCGGCGACGATATCAAAGGCGGCACCATGATCGCGTTTGACGCCGTCAGCGGGCGCGAAAAGTGGCAACTGAAATGCGATGGTCCCGGATATGCGTCGCCGATCATCGTCACATTGGGCGGCGTGCGACAACTGGTGACAATGACCGACAAATCCGTGCTCGGCGTTGCGGCGCAAACCGGCCAACAGCTTTGGAGCTTTCCCTGGCCCGACACCTGGAACGAAAACATCGTCACGCCGACGCTGTTTAATGACCTGCTGATTTTCTCTGGCGTGCGGCGCGGCACGGTGGCTTTGCGCCCGGTCAAAGAAACAAACGCCTGGACGGTCAAAGAAGCCTGGCAAAATCCTGACATTGCGCTGTATATGAATTCGCCGGTGCTGGACGGCGCGCAGTTGTACGGGCTGTCGGCCAAACGCAAAGGACATTTTTTTTGTCTGGATGCCGCAACCGGCAAAGTGCTCTGGGCGACCGAAGGCCGCGAAGGCAATCAGGCCGCCGTGCTCAAAACCAGGGATTTGCTTTTGATCCTGACCGCAGACAGCAATCTGATCGTGGCGCGCAAACACGCGACGGCGTTTACTCCGCTGGCGAAATACAGCGTGGCCGACAGTCCTACCTATGCGCATCCGGTCATCACCGGAAAACAAATGCTGGTCAAAGACGACACGAATCTGACGTTGTGGAGCCTGGAATAGATGAACAAACAGCAACTGCTTTTGAGCGCGGTATTGGCAACCATGATGTTTTCCATCGCGCTGGATTTGCGGTTGCGCGATTTCCGGGACGTGGCCCAAAAGCCGTTGCCGGTCTTGTGCGGATTGGTCGCACAGTTCGTCTTTTTGCCGCTGGCGACCTGGCTGGTGACGCTGGCCGTGGATTTGCCGCCCAACGTCGAAGCCGGAATGCTGTTAGTCGCGGCGTGCCCGTGCGGTAGTTTGTCGAATTTCGTCACGCATTACGGACGCGGCAACACAGCGCTTTCCGTCAGCATTACCGGCGTCGCGAGTTTGCTGGCGCTGGTGTTGACGCCGCTCAATTTCAGTTGGACTGTGGCGGCCAATCCGGCCACGTCAACCTGGTTGCGCAGCATCGCCATTGATCCCAACGGCATTTGGCTGAGTTTGATCTTTATGCTGGGCATTCCGCTGGCGCTCGGGTTGCTCTGTCAGGCACACTTGCCCGGCTTGACCCGGCGTTTGAAAAAACCGCTCGGCATCTTTGGTTTGTGCGCGCTGGGTTTGTTCATCGTGGCGGCGGTGATCAAAGACCGCCATCTGTTGCTGCAAAATTTGGGCTTTTATCTGTTGATCGTCGTGTTTCATAACGCGCTGGGATTGAGCCTGGGATATGGTTCGGCCTGGCTGACGGGCTTGAGCGTTCCCGACCGGCGCGCCGTCACGGTCGAAGTCGGCATGCAGAATTCCGGCCTCGCCCTGGGCATCATCGGCGCGCAATTCAACGGCGATTTCGGGATGTTGATGATCGCCAGTTTGTGGGGCATCTGGCACATCGTGTCCGGCTTCACACTGGCAATGAGCTGGCGCGCGCGTCCGGTCGCGTAATCCGACAAACAATCCCTCACAAACTGTCTGACACAATCCACAGTATCACTTCACCGTTTCAGGAGACCCCGCATGAGCCGAGAAAAAGGCAAAGAGTTTGCAGAACAAGACCTGACGCCGATGACCGGCGCGGCGACCGACGTCGCACCGCTCGGACGCCAACAAAAACCCGCGCACGAATTGACGGCGGATGAAGACATTGACGTCGCCGATTGGGATCGCGTGGCGGCGATGGCCGAATTCAAACAACTGGTGCTGGCCAAACGAAAGTTCATTCTGCCCGCGACCATCTTTTTCGTGGTGTATTACTTTGCCTTGCCGGCGCTGGTCGGTTACGCGCCCGGTTTGATGAGCAAGCGCGTGTTTGGCGTCGTCAACGTAGCCTATCTGTTCGCCCTTTCGCAGTTTTTCATGGCCTGGCTCATCGCCGCGCTGTATGTGCGCGCCGCCAACCGTTTTGACGGCATGGCGCAACGCATCATCAGCAAATTGAAAGGAGGGCGCTAAACGATGAACGCCTCATTGGTGATGTTTCTGGGCTTTATCGCCATTACGCTGTGGATCACGTGGTGGGCGGCGCGTAAGAACACTGGCTCGAATGCGTATTTCGCCGCCGGGCGTTCTTTGACCGCGTGGCAAAACGGCATCGCGGTGGCAGGCGATTACATGAGCGCGGCGTCGTTTTTGGGCATTGCGGGCATCATCGCGTTTCAGGGCTACGACGGATTTATGTATTCGGTCGGCTGGCTGGTCGCCTATCTGACGGTGTTGCTGATCGTCGCCGAACCGTTGCGCAACGCGGGCAAATACACGATGGCCGACGTGCTGGCATATCGTTTGAGCCCACGTCCGGTGCGCGCGATGGGAGCGCTTTCGACGCTGACGGTCAGCACGTTTTACATGATCGCGCAGATGGTCGGCGCGGGCGCGCTGGTGTCGCTGTTGCTGAAAGACACGGGCATCAGTTTCAGCACGGCAGTAATCGCCATCGGCATTTTGATGATCGTCTATGTCGTGTTTGGCGGCATGCTGGCGACCACCTGGGTGCAAATCATCAAGGCGATTTTGCTGATGAGCGGCACGATTTTGCTCAGCATTCTGGTGCTGAAACATTTCGGCTTCAGCTTCGGCGCGTTTTTTGATGCGATTGCCCACGTCACCTATCACGACGCCAAAGGCAATCTGGTCACCCAAGACTTTTTGACGCCGGGATTGCGCTATAAACCGCCGTATGGTGCGCTCGATCTGATTTCGCTGGGAATGGCGTTGATTTTTGGCACGGCAGGCTTGCCGCACATTCTCGTGCGCTTTTACACCGTGCCCGATGCCAAAACGGCGCGCGTCAGTGTCGTCTGGGCGATGGTCATCATCGGCAGCTTTTACATCCTGACGACGTTTTTGGGCTTTGGCGCAGCCACCATCGTCGGACGTGATTTCATCGCGCAAAACGGAGGCACGAACATGAGCGCCCCGCTGTTGGCCAAAGCGCTGGCCGGAGATTTGTTCTTCGCTTTTATTTCGGCGATTGCCTTTGCCACGATCTTGGCGGTGGTGGCGGGATTGACGATTTCGGCGTCAACCTCGTTTGCCCACGATTTCTGGACGAATGTGCTGCATCACGGCAAAGAGCGTTCGCCCGGCGAAGAAGTGCGCGTCGCGCGCATCACGGCGTTTGTCGTGGGCGCGGTTTCGATGCTGATTGCGATTTTGCTGGGGCCAAACGCCAATGTGGCGTTTCTGGTGGCGCTGGCATTTGCGGTGGCGGCGTCTGCCAATTTGCCGGTAATTGTGTTGTCGTTGTTCTGGCGCAGATTCAACACCAAAGGCGCGGTCGCTGGTTTGGCCACCGGCTTGTTGTCTTCGCTGGTGCTGATTCTGCTCAGCCCCAGCATCCTGAAAACGGAGGCAATTTTCCCGCTTGAAAACCCCGGCATCGTCAGCATTCCGCTGGGCTTTTTGGGAGCCGTCATCGGCACGCTGCTCGGACGCGAACCGCACGCCGAAGACAAATTCACCGAATTGACTGTCCGCGCGAATACCGGGTTAGGCGCCGAGAAAGCCACCTCGCACTAACCAACACAGCGTCGTGCGCGTTTACACGAAGACACAAAAAGAGGCACGAGGGAAGCAAACTTTCCTTCGTGCCTCTTTTATTTCGTGTATGTCAACAAAAGCGATTTAACGCGTATTGCTCGCCGTGTTTGCGCTCTGTTGGACGCGCGGTTGATCCAGCACCCAGCGGCGTAGGATCTGATAGCCACGCTCCGCAGGCGCATACCGCCGTCCGCCCTGGTGGCCGTCTTCCTTGCCGGTTTGCACGTTGAGCGGTTTGCGCAACAGCTTGCTGGTTTCGATGTCGGCCAAATTGACCCGTTGTTGCAGGATCAAATAGTTCTTGAGCATGTTGGCCACCGTCCAGTAACCGTTGCCGTCCGGCCCAGCCAATTCCATCGAAGGCACACGACCGGCGACGGCGTGGCATTTCATGCAAGACATCGTATCCATGCGTTGGTCGCGGTTGAGTTCCGGCGCAACGTAATCGCTGAAATAACGGAAGCTGGCCAGAAATTGCGGCGTCAGTTGCGGCTCGCCTTGCGCGTCACGCAACGCGGTGGCCAGCGGTTCTTTTTTCACCGCGTCTTTCAATTCAGTCAGCCAGGTTTGTTCGTCGGCATAGCGCAACGCATTGCGCGCGGTGTTGTTCTTTTCGGATTCGACCAGGTTGCGCAACGCCTGTTGCACGGTGGTGTTTTGCCGTAGCGCCGTGGTGTTGGCCAACCGCAAAGCGATGTTGCGGCTCATCACCGGCGTGCTGGGTTGCAGCATCTGCACAAACAGGTCAACGGCGCGTTTGCGGGCGGCAAGAATTTCCGGCGCGGGCGCGGGCGTTTGTGTCGCGCCAACTTCAGGAATGCCGTCGCTATACGACGCCACCCAGGCCACACTGGGCAACCAGAAATGCGAGATCAACGGGTTTTTGTTACCGCTGGGCAAGAAGCGCAACAGCGTATCGGTATGCAAATCCGTATTTGCTGCCAGCATCGCCCCCATGCGGTCAGAGACATACCAGTCTGCGTCAGGCAATCCCATCGGGCGGACGGCGGCTTCGGCGGCGTCAATGATCTTTTTCAACTCAGCCGCGCCCGGCTCTACATTGAATTTGGGAATCAACAGGCGATAGAGCAATTCCTGTTGTTCGACGGTTTTGGGCACCGCCCACTTGGCGCGGCTGAACAAACGCAAGACGGGCTGCGCCAAGGATTGACGGCGGTCGTAATCCGGCGCGGCGCGAATGATCTGTTCAACCAGCGGCTCGACTTTTTCTTGCACCGCGGGCAAGGTGACGGCGCTGGGATCGCTGACCGCCGCCGCCGCCAAGGTGCGCAGCACTTCAGGGCCATGCGTGGAATAGTCAATTACTTTGTCTTGCAATGGCTGATACGCGACGTTGGCCGCGCCTTCCATCACCAGACGCAATTCCGGCAAATTGGCGGCATCGGTTTTGCCCCAAACGCGCAAGACAGCCTTGCCCATCATTTCGGTGCTGTTGGCCGTGATGTAACCCATCTGGCCAGGGCCGCCGTCGCCCCCCGCCGAAGCGTAATAAGTCGCTGAAATCGCAACCAGCCGACGCGCCAGACGATCTTTGTCGGCGTCTTGCGACGTCGGATCATCCAGCAACAGTTCGAGCGTTTTGAACAGCATCGCCAGTTCTTTGTATTGATGCTCTTCGCTGCCGTTGGCTTTGTGGCCGTTGGCGACAAACAACGCGTGGCTTTGATAGCGGAAGCAATTCTCGACCAGCGCGTTGGTTTCCGGCGCGATCAGCTTTCGGGCCCAGGCGGCTTGAATCGCTTCGCGCACGGGTTGATTCCAAACCCACCATTGCCAACCGGCTTTGGCAGCCCAGGCGCGCACCGCCGGATGCGGATCGTCATTGAGCGCTTTGCCCAGCACGCGCGTCAGGTATTCAAAATTCACCTGTGATTTGGGCATGATCGAATCAGCGCGCATCCCCAAAGCTTTCAACACGCTTTCGCGCGTCGCATCACTGCCCGTGTCATACGCGACGAAAGCCTGTGCGAAACCTTTGTCATCGAGCAGAGTTTGTTCCATCGCCCACGATGCGGCATCGCGCACCATTTTGACCGGATCGCCCATCAATTTGAGCAAGGCCGGAACGCCGCGCTCTTCGTGCACGCCGCCCAAAGCCATTGCGCTCCACACGCGAACTTGCGGGCTGGCGTGCGACGAAGCCTGAATCATCAGATCAAGCAACGCCGGATCGTCCGTATGCGACAACGCGCGCACGCGCGCGATGGCAGCAGGCAAAGATTCGCCCACACGCGGCACAAATGTCGCGCGCACGGGTTTGACAGCCGTTTCGGGATACAGCCGCGACAGCGCGTGCAACGAATACGCCGTCGTGACAAAACCGGTCAGCGCGTTCTTGTTCCAACGGCCATACGGGTCTTGCATCCGCAACAAAGCTTTGACGCCGCGGGCGACCGCCGGGTCGTCGGCTTTGTATCCCAACGCCTGAAATGCGATCAGCGCCAACGCCGTCGGCGCGGGGTCATATTCGCCATTGGTTTTCCATTTGTCGCCGTCGGCTTTGCCCGGATCAAAGCCCCACGATCCGTCTGCGTTCTGAATGGCGCGCAAACGCGCTTCATCCTGTTTCAGCGCGTCTTGTATGCGCGCAACCAGTTTGGCGGCTTCGTCGGCGGTTTTCAGTTTGTACGAGGGAAAACGCGCAGGCGGCGGTTCCGCCGGTTTGCCATCGCTGGCAGGTTTCGGCGCGGGCGGTTCGGGCGGTTCAGGCGGCAAGGTTTGCTGTTTGGCGCGCGCTTTCTGATTTTGCGCCAGATAATCTTGCGGAAAGAAGCGTTTGAAAAATTCGATGCGATGCGACAGATCGTCGCTGTAACGCGGCGCCACGCCGAGCATCTTGTCGGCTTTTTCTTCGAGCGCGGCGAAATAGCGCGGATGCCCGGTGCGATCCCAAGCGGTGCGCAGAATTTCACCGGCGTAGTTATAAACGACCGATTGCCCGACGTTAGACCCCGGCCCGGCAGCATTGATCCCGCTGGGATCGGCGGTCTGGATCGTGTGATTGGCCGCACGCAGCGCTTGCGTCGAATGCAATTTGCGCGCGGGCACAACGCGTTCCACCGTGCAAACGTTATGACCGGCTACGCGTGTGCCAGCCGGCCCGTCGCCCACATCCAGCGGCGCCAGGCTGGTGTTGTTCGCGGCGTCTTTCAGATAATTGGTCGGACGCAACGATTCATACATCACGTTGATCAAGCGGCGGAAGTTTTGTTTGTTTTCGATGGTGTACCCGTTTTCGAGCGGGACAGCCGGTCCCCACACGCCGGATTGCGTGTGACAGCTCATGCAATGCGTCCCCATCAAATTGCCGGTATCGCGAATGCGGCGTTCGACCGAAGCGCCACGCGGACGATTGGTCAGCCACGAATCCACCTGCCCCAGGTGGTCATACATCGCCTGTCGCACGGCCAAACGCGGATCGTCATACGGCCCGGGTTTGAGCACACGCAATTCCAATTCGTAACCGGGCGCGTTGGCTTCGGCGCGCACAAAATAGGTCATTCCCGGTTTCAGCAACCGGACAATCGCGGCGCGGTGCTGTTCATTTTGCTGGTGGGTGCGTTCGTTATCGTTGCGGCCTGTGGTGTATTCGGTCAGCGTGCCCGAAGCATCGCGCGCATAAAATCGCAACTGCGCCGCCAGCGTGTGATCGGGAATCGCCAGATTGGCCGTGAGCAAACGCGGTTCTTGTCCGTTGAAAGTCAGACGAAACCAGTCGTCACCAGATTTGCCGACGCGGCCATTGTCGAAATATTCGATGTCGTCAGCGCCGCCGTTGATGCGAATGGCTTGCACGCCTTCGCCCACGGGCAAGGTGATTTCTTGCGCCAGTTCGGGAGTATCGTTGGGTTCGGTTTCGACGTATGCGCCGATTTTGGCCGAATCTTTCAGATCGAGCGGATTCACTGCGACCGTCAACGGAACGCTGTGCCCCGCAGGCCAAGGCGTCACGCGCGGAAACGTCACCGCCAACGGAGCCACGCCGTCTTCGCGCCAGCGCGGGCTTTCGGGATTGGCAAACGCGTTGGCTTCGTCGGTGATGGGCACGATTTCCAAGCGGTATTGCCCGGCGACTGGCGCGCGATAAGTCAGGTAGACATCGCTATCGAGCGCGTGCAGCACCTTTTTCCAATCCGCCGTGGGCGCGGTGTAAATGCCAAACGCATCATTGGCGCGTCCGCTGACGGCGGGCAGCGTTTCTCCGGCGGCGGCGGATTCCAACGTCCAGCGCACGCCGACGCGTCCGTGTTGTGGCAACCGCGACGGTTGCGGCAAGGCCACGGACAATTCCAACGTTTCGCCGCGTTGCAAGGAGAAGCGTTTTTCCCAGAGCTGTGAAAACGTCAGATTCAGACGCACGGGAGCCAGCGCCGCACTTGCTTTGCCGGTTCTGGCGGTTTGCGACCAGGTCGCTTCACCGCGCGAAGACCAGGCGAACAGCGCGCTGGCCAATACGCCCATTGCCACAACGATCAATTGCCAACGTTTGAGAATCCGTTTGCTCACGGTAATCACTCCTCATCTGGGTCAAGAATTGGTACCAGGTTGCGAGATGTCGAAGGCTGTTCTGTCGTACGTTTTCCGCGCCATGCCTTCGCTTGTTTGCGTCGCGAGAATTTTTCTTCTCGAAGGTGTGCGCTATCCTAAGCCCGTTACCGCAGAGAGACAAGAATTCCATCACAAAGCACCACTCGTTTCAGGAGGCGTCCTTCATGTTTGATCTGAAAATTACTGGCGGCAGCGTGCTTGACGGCAGCGGCAGCCCATCGTTCACCGCCGACATCGGCATTCGCGACGGCAAAATCGTCGCCGTCGGAACGCTCGCCGAACCGGCCCAACAAATCATTGACGCCGACGGCGCGCTGGTCACGCCGGGTTTCGTTGACATCCATACGCATTTCGACGGACAGGTGAGCTGGGACGAAACGTTTTCGCCCAGCATCCATCACGGCGTGACGACTGTCGTGATGGGCAATTGCGGCGTAGGCTTTGCGCCCGTTCGCCCCGGCGAAGAAGAGCGGTTGATCAATTTGATGGAAGGCGTCGAAGACATTCCCGGCTCGGCCCTGGCAGAAGGCATTCGTTGGGCGTGGTCCAGCTTGCCGGAATATATGGACGCGCTCGATCGTATGCCGCACTCGTTGGATTTTTTGGTGCAAGC
>JAEUQO010000472.1 GCA_016789605.1 Acidobacteriota bacterium | reverse complement strand
CGACAGATTTTCTCCATCCTCTAACGCAATGCACTGTGTGCGCCCAAATTCGGCGTATCGTTGTTTCGCCGCTTGCGCCAACGCTCGGCGAGTTTCGTCGTCGGTGTCGTCCAGCAAATGCACGGTAAAGGAGTTGGTCAGTTCGCTGAAGTTCATTCCCAACGAAGCAATCTCCAGCAGCGCAAACCCCGTCACGTGCCCGTTACGCTCGGCAACGATGGATTCACGACGGCGCAACAACCCAGCCTGTTCATATTCGCGTGACAGTTTTTCCACCCCATCGCACGAAGCCTGTAATTGGTTGGCTTGCACTTCAACCGTTCGCCCCCGCGCGATAAACCAGTCTTCGATCATTGCCTTGTCTTCTTGTCCGCCAACTCGAACTTCAATTCCGCTGGGCGGCTTTTGTGATTGGGACGAATCCGCTGCCGTCGGCGCGACCAGATAATGAAACGTTCGCAAATCTGAAGTCGTCGGATCGGTGACTCGTTTTGCATACCCGCCAAACACGCGCGCAGGCCACAGGTTATTCGGGCGAAAATACATCTTGCTCCAAACGATGTCTGGTCGCAGTTGCCCATATTGCGTGAATCCCATCGTCAACTGCACCGAGGCGCACAACCGGCGCGCCGACATCGGCAGCGCGGCCAGATGCTGGACGATCCAGGTTCGTTCGCACCAACGCAGAATGCTCATATGAGCTTCCAGTATCTTTTCGTTGCGTATGACCGCCGTTGCCATCAGGTTGCCATTCGCGAGCAACAGCTTTCGCATGGTTTGCTTAATACTGGGAAGCACCGGTTCCAAGCGCGCCACTTTTTCGGGATACAAAAAACCGCTGTTCAGCAACAAAGCCCAGATGGCATCAAAAGTAACCCCGGTTGCGACTTTCAACCCCGGATAGGAAGCCTCAACCTGCCGGGAATATTCTTTTTGCGCTCTGCTCAACTGAAACTCTGTCGAGGCCGTGCTATCAGTGTATGGGTTGCTTGACATTGGGTTCCCTCCTTGCTGTTTGCTGCCCACTTTCCTGCTCTGCGGCTCCGTTCAGAGCCGCAGTAAAATTGCGTGGAGCGTTTGAAAATCCCTTTCTTATCGCTCTCACCTAAGAAGGCGCAGCACATCACTGAATCCCGCCAATAAAAATCCGATTTCTTTCGGTGAAGGTGTAAGGCTGGGTAGGAGGGCAAAACAAAAGCCGGGCACAATGTCCCGGCCTGCGTGGTTGTGGCGTCAAGCCCCCTTCCACAGCAGGGGCTTGCGGCCTTTTGTTAAGTGGCGATCCAGTCACCGACCAGAGCGCGAAATTGTTTTCCGTTACCGATACAGATCAAAAAGGAATCGGCTTCTTTTTCGGCGCCACGATCTCTGTTTCTTTGATTTCCGTGCTGAAGTGCCGGTAGTCGGTGAATTCGAAGACCATGTCTTTGTCCACACCGTTGAAAACTGCGGCTTTCCCAATGCCGTTGAGGCGAATGCGGCGGGGCGCCCAGATGTCGCCTTGGACGCGTTGCTGTTCGTAAACAATGACTTCGTTCGCCGGTCGTTCAGTGAAAATATCTTTCGGGCGCTCCGCGCCAGATGTCAGCGCCGTCGGCCAAGCTTCCAGCCGCACAACTACTTTATCCACCACGTCAATCCAGACAATCCCCGTCAGTTTCGCCAGATAGCGTTCGCGTGCCCCCAAAAGATTGCTGTCGCACGAGTACAGGCGGAGCGCAATCGTTTCGCGCCCCGCCAACTGTACAAGACGCGGGGCGTCAAAACGGCATTGACGCAAGAATTGCGAAACGCCCAGCCAAATGCCTTCTCCGGTTTGACCGGGGCCGATGCCGATCCCTGCGGTGATGTACTTTTCGCTGTCGCCAGTTTCTGGTGTGACGGTAGCGATTTCTTCTTGCGCGGCCTTTTCCATCTCAGCGGCGGCCACCAGGCGATTCTCTTCGATCTGCTTTTCTGAAAGGGCCAGGCCGTCTTTCTTGATCAAACTGAGGACGTGGCGATGGCGGCCTTCGGTCTTGACGGGATAGGCTTCGAACTCTCTGACGCGTTCGCTCACTTTGTCTTTGGCGCTCACCTCGCGGGTGATTCGCTTCTGGATATAGGTGAATTCCAGCAACCGCTGGTGCATGGCCGCACCGTTTTGATCGCTCTCACGGAGCAGCGCCGGAATATCCTGCGCTGCCATATTGAGTGATTGCGCAGGTGGAGGAACGCCGGTCTCTCCCTGCTGTGCGCACGCTGGTGCAAACAGCAGCGCGCTGAAAGCGAGAATCAGGAAAAGGCGAAACTTTAGCATCTGGATTTTTGTGAATTTGGTATGACACATACGTCTCCTAACGATTACTTCAGGCCGTTGATGAACACCACGCTTCTGATTTCCTGGGCACGAGCAAGCGCCAGCCGCCCGCCGTCACGAGACCAGGCGAAAGAGGCAACGTTTTCGAAACTCAGGTCGGTGAGCTGCGTTGGCGGCCCACCCGCCAGCGTCTGGCTCCACAAATTGGCCAAACCATTTCGCGTCAAGTTATAGGTGAGCGCCTTTCCATTGGGCAGCCAGCGAAGCCACGTGGAACCAGCGGGCAACGCCAAATAACGTGGCGGCTGGCGGTCGGCCAGATCAATCACCGCCAGCTTGCGTTGCAGGTTTGTTACGTCTTCTCGCCAGGTGCAAGCAATCAAATTACCGGTTGGCGAAATTGCTGAGGCTTCTGCCGGCAGATCGCTCACGAGAGTTTCTGGACCGCCCGCTAACGGCACTTTCCACAACGCCCGGTGGCCTGATTTCGCCGATGAATAGATCACCCATTGCCCGTCGGACGAAACTTGCGGCCCCAGATCATCATGTCCTTCGGTCAGCGGGTGGGGTTGGCCGCCGTCAATGGTCATACGCCAAATGCGCGTCTGGCCCTGACGGTCAGAAACGAAAACCACCTGCCCGCCATCTGGCGAAACGCTGGGAGAGTAATTGTTGCTGTCAGCGCTTTCGCTCAAGGTCAGGTCGCGCCGCTGGCTGCCGTCTGCATGCATGCTCCAGATTTGATCGCGCCCGTTTTCCAGCAAGGAAAACACCAGGCGTCCGTCGGGCGTCCAGTCCAGCCCGCGCAAGCCTTCCTGCCGCTCGTTGTAGGACGTGATCCGTTGCGATCGCCCGCCGGTTTGTTGTGGTACGACCCAGATGTCAGAAAGATGGTTGCTCTGTACGGTGACCAGCGCATCGGAGTCGGCGGCGATGCTAATGCCGTGATAATCGTTCAAGTCGTTGGTGATGCGCTTCGGTCTTCCCTCTGGCCAGGTCATCCGCCAAAGCTGGTCGCGAAACCCACCTGGTTGTTCATCGGCCAACAGCAACAATTCGCGCCCACCTGGCAACCAAGCCGCCTGATAAATCCAGGGCCATTGTGTACGATGGATGGTCAGCCTTGAGTCGTGCGTCAGCTCAATGCTTGCGAGCTGATAACGAATGCCATTGGCCACGCTGCCGATGACAAAAACCAGAATGCGCCCGTCTGCTGACCACGAAGGGCTACCAGTTAAGGAAAAGAAGTCAGGACGCTTGCGTTCAGCAAGCTTGCGCTCGGCGCTGCCGTCAGTGTTCGCAATGAGCAAGGCGCTCACACCTTCGGCAGCCTGCTCACGGATGAAGGCAATCTGGGAACCATCAGGCGAAAGTCCAACGGGGCTGCTTGAACGGAGCGAAACCAATTTCTGGGGCGGTTCATCACTGAGCACCGCCAGCCGATAGAGTGTACTGAGCTGGTTTACTTCACGCCGCGTGAAGTAAAGATGACTTCCGTCGGGCGCAAAAGTCAGCCCCTCATATGGTGATTCAGCGGGCGGCATCAAACGCTTGGCATTGTCCGTGTTGATTTGGCTGAAATAGAGGCTTTGTTTTCCAAATTCGTCTGCGGCATACGCAACATACTTTCCGTCAGGAGAAAGAGCTGCGATTTGCGGCCCCCTCTTTGTCGGATGCCGGTTCAGGCGTAGCTGCGGAAACGTGCCTGCCGGTTTTTCCTCTTGGGTTGGCCAGGCAAACCGAGAAAGCCACAACAAAAGTACAACCACCAACAGCAAGAGCAATGAACCGTGCAGCACGCCTGGTCTTGCATATTTTAGGACTCCTGCCGCTGCCCTGGCAGATGTCTGTGACGGTGCATTCCTTTTTTCCGTCGCTTCCGCCTCCCTGGTTGCCACTTCAGGCAGGGCGGCGAGACTGCTCGCGACAGGCGCTCGTTGGTGACCAGATTCGGTTACTTCCGTGATCGGGTTTGGCTCGTTAACTTCCCTGACTTCGGCCACAAAGCGATACCCGCGACGGGGAATGGTTTCGATGTACTCATCTTCCCCAGATTCCGCATTGAGCATCTTCCGCAAGGTGCTGATGTTACGTGTCAGATTGTTTTCTTCCACAATCGTATCTGGCCAGAGCTCACGCATCAAATCGTCTTTTTCAACCACGTGGCCATGGTTTTTCAGCAGCACCAGCAAAAGCTCAACCACCTTTGGCGTCAGATGAACCTCGCTTCCGTTTTTGAACAAAAGCTGGTCCCTGGTATCAAGCCGATAGGGACCAAACTCTAAAACATCCGGCAATTTCCTGCATTCAACGGTTTTCATTGTTTTTTCAGCTTTCTTTCCGGGTTTGCGAAAGATTCACCACCGCCATCGGTGTAAATTCCCCTCGAAGCCGGAAGAAGAAAAGATCGAAAAGGAAACGGGGAAAGAAAGCATTGATATTTGAGTGATTTGAAAGAACTCGGATTTCCCCAGCCGATTTCGTCGAAGCCTGGAGACAGAATTCAGCAAGAGTTATGCCTCAACAGGAAGAAGAGGTCGGCGAGGAGCAAGCTTCGATTTCCGTTTCATGACTGGCGCTCGAATGGCTTCAAGGGGCGTCCAGAGGTTGAGAAAGATTTAGAGATAGGGGGAAATATGAACACGCGAATCATCAAAACAGTCATCTCGCTGAGTTTGTTTGTGATATTGACGGGCGTTGCCGTGCAGGCACAAGACTTGAGGTTGAAAGCGAACATTCCATTCGACTTCATGTATGGAGATGTGACCATGCCTGCGGGCGAGTACGACGTGACGAAGCTGAATATCTCGTCCGGCCAGGGAGTTTTCCAAGTTCGGGATCGTGATTGCAAGAATAATGCCTTGAGACCGGTCATGACGCGGGTAACCCGCCGCACGGCTCCGACGGAAAGCCTGCTCATTTTTAACCGCTATCGGGAAAATGGCGGGGAAGTTAGCTATTTCCTCTCGCAGGTGTGGGTTGATGGAAACAAAAATGGGTTTGAGTTCTTCAAACATCGCGCCGAGCGCGAAGCCGCGCTGCGTGCAGCGAGACGGGATATCATTACAATCGTCGTCAAACGCGTCGGTTCGTTGTCTGAATAACTAGACGCAATGTTCTGTGTCGCAAAGCAAGGAAAGCGACAAAAAAGGCGGCCACCCAATTTTATTGGATGGCCGCCTTTTTTGGTCAGAGGTAGATTTGCGTAACCTCCTGCCGCTTCCGTAAACTCCGTCCTGGGGCAAAGCTTGACGAATCAAAATGACTATCGCTCACGCTTGCGATCAAAATCCAATGGCTGAACAAACAGAAATGCAAGGCTGCGAAAGTTGTGGTGCTGTCAACAGGCGGAGCTACCAGTTCATCAGTTTTGCCAACCTTGAAGCCGCCGACAGACGAACTCACGATGAGCGGGAGATTGCGCTTTGTACAAGCTGCGCTCGCAAAGAACGAAAACGGATGTCCTCTGAGCCACATCCGGCGGCGGGCTTGACGCGCCAGGAGCTGCTGGCCGAACTTGATCGGTTCTTTGCCGCCAGCGGCGTGTTTGAAATTTGCGGACGGTGTCATCAGCAAGGGACAGGCTGCTGTCCGCCAACGTGTCGGGTAATGGGCGCAGCAGGCTGCGATCCGGCCAACAAATATGGCAAAACCGTCTTTTGCGCGGCGTTTCTTTGCGGCGCGTTACTCAATGCCATCGCGGAATGTGACGCCGAGCTGGCCCGCACACTGCGCTGGATCAAAACCGAACTCGGCCCAGCAGAGTTTCGCGTTTATCAGATGATCACACGGGTGCCGAAATCGGCACGCGAAGAAGTTCGCCCGTTAACCTTGCCGGCACGATATCCCCACCTCACTGGCCTGACCAACGGCGAAAAGCTGCGCGAGAATCTCTTGGCGTTGACCGCAGAAATCCTCGAAATCCGACGGCGCTGGCACGCCCAGGAACGCCTCGAACAGCGCTCGTCTTAGCACTCTGCCAAACGAGAAACCTCCTGTCCCCGCTAGTGTTTGCGCCGTTTAGGGCGGCGAAAATAGTTTTTGACAGCCCCCGGTCAATCTGTTACAGTCCGCCTCTCTTTTACGGTTGCAAATCCGCCAAAACCAGCTTGCGACAAGGCTTCCAGCGGCAGAGGAACAATCGTGGCAGTGTGTTTACTTGCTGGCGGAATACGCCTTTCTCAATCTTCCAATTCCATTTCAGGGAGGTCAACGAACGGGCAAAGATGAAATCGGCCATCGTTGAGGCTGCGCAAACCTACGGCATCGAAAACTGGGGTGCTGGTTACTTCGATATCAATACACGCGGCAATTTAATTGTTCGCCCGGCAGAAGGCGATCCTCGCCACGCAGACATCAAGCGCATCGTAGATGACTTGGTGGCCCGGCGGGTCAAATTGCCGTTTTTGATTCGCTTCCCGCAAATTTTCGCCGCGCAAGTGCGCAAAATGAATCAATCCTTCCGTGCGGCGATGAAAGAGTTCGATTACAAAGGCGAGCATCGCGCCGTCTTCCCGCTGAAAGTCAATCAACGCCGTCAGGTGATCGAGGCATACCTGGAAGAGGCTTCCAAACATAACTATGGCTTGGAAGCAGGTAGCAAACCAGAGCTTTACGCCGCCATCGCAATGGAACAAGCGCCCGATTCGTTGCTGGTCTGCAACGGATTCAAGGATGACGGCTTCATTGATTTGGCATTTGTCGGTACGCAAGTCGGCAAGAACGTCGTCATCGTTATTGAAAAGCTCAACGAATTGCCCAAGGTCATTGAGCGCGTCAAAGCTACGGGTGTGCGTCCGATGGTGGGCATGCGCGTGCGGCTCTATACGCGCGGTTCCGGTCGTTGGGAAAAGTCAGGCGGCGAACAATCGAAATTTGGTCTGACGACCACCGAATTGCTGCAGGCGATCAAAATGCTCAGCGAAGCTGGCTTAACCGATTTGCTGCGCGTCCTGCACTTCCACATTGGTTCACAGATTACGCAGATCAAACGCGTCAAAGCGGGCGTCAAAGAAGCCGCTCGCGTCTATGCCAAGATTCGCAAGATGGGCATTGACGTGGATCACCTGAATGTCGGCGGTGGCGCGGGCGTGGATTACGACGGTAGCAAAACCAGTTTTGAATCGTCGGTCAATTACACGTTGCAGGAATTTGCCAATGACGTCATTTACATGATCAAGAGCGTCTGCCAGGAAGAGAACGTTCCTGAACCGAACGTAATCACCGAATCCGGGCGTGTGCTGGTCGCCTATCACGCGATGCTGGTCACCAACATCGTGGATGAAATCGAAACCGTTCAAGGCATTCGCAACATCAGCATGACGGGCAACGAAGCGCAGGTCATCAAGGAGCTCTATGACCTGTATTCGACCATGACCGCCAAAAACTTCCTGGAGTATTACCACGACGCGCTGGAGCACAAAGAAGAGCTGTTTACGCTCTTCGATCTGGGCTTCATTTCGTTGGAGGACCGTGCTAAAGGCGAAGTACTGTTCTGGGAAGTCTGCGACCGGGCAAATACGTTCGCCAAACTGACGCAGGTCAAATCCGAAGAATTCGATGACCTGCGCAAATTGTTGTCGGCCAAATATCTTTGCAACTTCTCGGTCTTCCGTTCCGTCCCTGACCATTGGGCGATTGATCAGTTGTTTCCGATCATTCCCATTCACAGGTTGAACGAAACGCCGACCGACACCGCCACTCTTTGCGATATCACCTGTGATTCGGACGGCGTGGTGGACAAATTCGTGGACTTGCACGATGTCAAGGAAGTGCTGGAAGTACACGATCTGAACAATAACGAGCCGTATTATCTGGCGATGATGCTGATTGGCGCGTATCAGGAAGTGATGGGCAACTTTCACAACCTGTTCGGCACGACCAATGAAGCACACGTGATCATTGCTGAAAATGGTGAGTACCATATCAGCCGCGTCATTCCCGGCTCGAACGTCGGCGAAATGACCGCTTTTGCCCGTTACGAAAAGGAATTCTTACAAGAGAATTTTCGTACCTTGTTACATCGTCAGATGAAGAAGGGGAAGCTGAGCGAAGAGCAAGCGACCCGCTTGACCGATGAGTATGACGCCCACCTCAACGGTTATACCTATCTCGACACGAATGGGCATAAATAATCCAAGACGTCCCCGCTTCCCTTTCCGGCTGATGGACACGTTACCAAGCCAGGAACGGTAAGACCTCAAGACCGCTGCTCTTGCGGCAGCCATACAGGAAACGCGATGATCCGAAGAATCAAAGGCGCTAAATACCTGACCAAACCCACCGACCCGCTGCAAATTGATCGTGACCGCAGTGTGCCAGGTCTGCTCGACAAAATGGAGAAAATCTCCTTTCAGGGCCGCAATCTGGCGCTGGCGCATCAGGTCTGGTTGCAGATGCTGCAAGAGAACGCAGTGGTTTTCATGGGCCTCAGCGGCGGACTGGTTCCTGCTGGCATGCGGCGGCTGGTTTCTTATCTGATCAAGAATCGCTGCATTGATGTGCTCGTGGCAACTGGCGCAAATATCTTCCACGACTTGCACGAAACACTGGGACGCCATCATTACATCGGCGACGCAAAAGCGAGCGACGCCGAATTGGTCGAAGAAAAAGTAGACCGCATTTACGATACCTACGCTTCAGAAGAAGAGTTCCGCGAAGCCTACGAATGGATCGGCGGATTTGCCGCCCAACTGGACAATACGCATCCCTATTCGACGCGCGAATTCCTGCACTTGCTGGGCCGCGAACTGAGCGAAATCGCCACCGAAGACGGCATTCTGACGTCGGCATTCAAATCGCGCGTGCCCATCTATTGCCCCGCCATCACCGACAGCGCCTTTGGCGTTGCCATTGGCATCAGCCGCATCGAAAAGAAAAACCTCTTCCAGTTTGATGTGGTGCAAGACGTGGTTGAAATGGCGCAAATCGTCGCCAAGTCACGTTCAACCGGTGTGGTGAATTTTGGCGGCGGTACGACCAAAACCTTCATTCAACAAAGCGAAACGGCGGCGGGTATGCTGCACAATCAAGCGCGCGGTCATAAATTCGCCGTGCAGATTGTGACCGATACGGCCGATTACGGCGGGTTTTCGGGCGCAGATTTTGATATGGCGCAAACTTTTGGCCGTATGGCCAAGAGCGGACGCGCCGTCACAGTGCGCTGTGACGCGACCATCGCGATGCCGATTTTGGTGACCTCGCTTTCGCAAACGGCGTCCAAAGCGATGCGCACACGCAAACGCATCCAATTCACCTTTGGCAAAGACCTGGGCATCAACATGCCCTAAAGCGTTGGTAAAAGCAGTAATAGAAAAGGCGGCGCGAGCTAACCGTTCGCGTCGCCTTTTTCATTTCTGCCTGTTGTGACCGCTGTCGTTAGGGCAGCGTCACAACCTGACCAACTTTGATCAGGTCAGGATTATCAATGCCGCTGGCTTTGGCAATCGCGGGATAGTGGCTCGCATCGCCATAAAACCGCTTGGCAATTTTCGAAAGCGTATCGCCGGATTTGACCTCATAGGTCAGCCCGGATTGCACATTGATGTCCACAATCACGTCCGCCAGATTCGCATCAATCGCTTTGACCGCGTCCCAAAGCTCATTCTTGCCGTGTTCGGACGGCACGACGCCGCGAATCAACAGTTTGTCGCCTTCCAAGTTCAGGTTTTGCACGTTCAAACCCACGTCGTGGCCCGTCTCCAGCACAGCGTTATACTTGGCTTTTAATTCATCAAAACTAGCCATGGCTTAGTCCTCCTAGAAAGTGATTTCAGATTGATTGTTACGTCGGGAATACCCGGGAATAGTGATGACCGCGCACAGGGCTGTTCCCGCCGGGCTGATCACTATATTAACTTGTGGGGTTTGCTTGACGCCGCGGAGTCTAAACAAATCACCAAGTGAAGGCAAGTTAAAGGTTTGTTTGCCTCGCGCGCCTGCCCATCAATACCCTAAATCCTGCACGCGAATTTCCACCGGCCATTTGTAGGTATAAAACGGAAAGCGCAAAAACTGCGTGTACTTGATGGAAGCCGTCAGTTTGCGGCCGTCGCGCGCAAGCTCGATGGTGTGGTCTTCGGGCAATCCGTTCTCCCGCACCTTTTCATGCAACTGTGCCCGCACATCGGCATCGGTCAAATTTTGTTTTGCGCCACGTTCGACAATTTCGGCGGCGGCAGTGTGCATCTGCTGCTGCCCCTGATACACCGGCACAAAAATCGCGACGACATACACAATCGCTGACGTCAGCGCCAACAACAACAAAAACGCAAAGCGGCTGGCGCCGCGTTCTGGCGTATATCGCTTGCTCAAAAACCAATCTGTTCCTTGCATAAGTTTCTCCACCCTTGCCTCAAATTTTGCTCTGCTTCAGCGATCAAATGCGAGCGGTCAGCAATTCGCGCACAGCAGCGCGAATCACTGTTGGTGCGACGTCGTCGCGCACCACGACTGCGCCCACGGCAGTCGGTAAAATGAGGGGGAGTTTGCCTTGCGCAACTTTTTTGTCGTGCGCCATGGCGGCCAGAATTTCCGGGGATTGTAAATCAGTAACGTTGGGCAGTGCACCCAACGCGTCAACGCTTTGCCGTATGGCAAGGCTTTCAGCGGGCGGGATTATACCAATTTTCTCCGCAATCACCGAAGCGCACTTCATCCCGTGTCCGACGGCCTCTCCGTGTTTGAAGCGCCGATAAGCAGTCACGGCTTCGAGCGCGTGACCGACGGTGTGGCCGAAATTCAAAATGCGACGCAACCCTGATTCGCGTTCGTCGGTGGTGACGACTTCGGCTTTGATCTCGCATGAACGGCGGATGATGTGCGTCAGTGTTTCCCCATCAAGCGCGAAAACCTTGCCCAGGTTCGTCTGGATGAAATCGGCCAGCGCGCGATCCCAGATCACACCGTATTTCACTGCTTCATACATGCCAGCGCGCAACTCGCGCCGTGGCAACGTGTGCAATGTTTGCGGATCAATCACCACTGCACGCGGTTGGTGAAATGCGCCAATCAGGTTTTTACCCAGCGGATGATTGACCGCAGTTTTGCCGCCAACCGAGCTGTCAATTTGCGCGAGCAAAGTCGTGGGAATCTGAACGTAATTCACACCGCGCAAAAACGTCGCGGCGACAAATCCGGCCAGATCGCCGACCACGCCACCGCCGAGCGCAATGATGCCGTCGCTGCGCTCAAACCGGTTCGCAATCAAAAACGCCCAGGCGCGCTCCGCCGTGCGAATGGATTTGGCACGCTCGCCATCTCCCATCAAATGCGTCAACGTGGCAAACCCCGCTTGCTTCAGGCTTTTTTCTACCAGCTTGCCATAATGACCATACACTCGCGGATTGGAGATGATCGCGACGCGGCGCGTTTTTTTCCCCAAAGCCGCGCGCGCAATGTCACCGGTTTGTTTTAGCGCGCCGTCAGCGATGCTGATGTCATAACTGCGTTCGTCGAGCGCGACGTGTACGCGTTGTGATTGCGAACTCATTGCTAAATTCCCTGCCCTTTTCGTTTCTCGTCAAACTCACAAATGCAATTGCCCCAACAACGCCGTCGTCAGCCAGGCAAAATCCAATTCGCCCAAACCGATTTGGCGCGCCAGTTCTTCGACGGTGTAACGCCGTCCTGTATTCCAAAGATCAATCAACATCTCGCCTGCTTTGCGCGACGCCCACCAACGCGAGCCAAATTGCGTTTTCAGATAATCAGACAATTGAGCTTCAAACGCGCAAGCGCGCAAAACATCAGCAGAGGCCAATGTATCGTCAATGGCGCGCAAGTGGTCAGTTTCATCACAACGCACTTGCAACGCTTCGCCAAGTGATTCGGCGTAACGGCGGCCAGCGTTCTCTCGCAAAGTTCCGTCGTGAAAAGCGACTTCATAGTTGAGCAACGCCGCTTGTTTACGCACGCTCAGCAATTTGAACACTCCCAGCGCCTGTCGCAACGCCAGGTTTTCGACAAAACCGAACGTGCTAAGCAACCAGGCTTCTTCGCGCAACAAACTTTCCAGCAAAAATCCCCAGGCCAGCGGCACAGCAGCATCGCCGACAAAACGAAATTCCGGGTGCAGGTTGCGCGACGTCCAGGCGTACAACTGTGTTTGTCCGGCGACACGCAAAAAGTCACGCGCGTTTGCTTGCCCGCCACTCAGCGTCGCCACCAGCTTTATTTCTTCCGGTATGCGAATTGGTGCGCAAAACACCGCCGAAGATTGGTTCGCGCGCGCGTTCAGTTCCAACGTGACGTTGTTCTGGCTGTCGGTCTTGAATCCGAAATCGGCAAACAGTTGGTGGTAAACGGTTGGCAACCGGTCGCTGGCAAAAAAATGATCGAAGCACGCATATCGTTGCAGATAATCTAAATCGGCAGGAATGGCGTCTTCGCGCGCCAGACCGGTTTCGCGCGCCAGCAACGGCGTCAGCGCATTGGCAAACGCGCTTTCAGTCTTTTCCAGAATCTGTGACGCCTGTTGCGCCAAATTCTGATAATCCACGCCACGCCATTCTTGCTGTGCCGCTAAATAGCTTTCAGGGGCGAACTCCCCAAACTGAGAGCGTACATCTTCGTGTAAGCGCGCCCATCGTTCCGCGCGCAAGTCTTTTGTGCCTTGCACGAGGTCAGCGCGCCGTGCGGCAAGTTCGCGGCGGCGTGGCGCATCCGCCTCATTGGCAAGCAATCCGTCAAGCGCGCTGAATGCCACTTTGCCGCCCTCCCAAGTAATGCGCGAAGCGGCTTCGTAAGCTTCGATCTCGTCGCTCAGCTCGCGCACTCGTGTTTGCAGATGACCTTCACAGGCAAAGGCAATCAGACGCTGTATGCTTTGGCGTTCTGTTTCACGGTAAGCCGAGGTTTCGGCAAGGCGCGTGCGCAATTCAGCCAGCGCGGAAAGCTGAAACAAGTCGCTGTATTCGCGATAAAAATAGTGTTTGTCACACGCAGCCTTGCGCCCGGAACGAAACAGATATTCTTCACGGTGAATGGCAGTTTGGAATTCGCCGAAGCGTTGGCGGTAATCGTTCAGCATGATGGCATTGGCAAGGACGACGCGTGAAAACGGAAGTATGAATCAAGTCACGCACCATAGCCAATGGCGGGAGAGTGAGTCAAGAACGTTGTACAAATCCGGCTGATCGCAGACAGTCTGGTCGGCGCATGCGCGCAGAGCGGCGCATCCCAAGCCGCAATTCCTGTTAAGGCCCGCTTTCATGCGCCGACCACACCACCTGCCTCAATACGCTTGCGTTACAACAAGTTGACTGTTCATTTTTGGCCTCACGGCCTGAGCTTACGGGGGAAAGCAGAATCTGGAAAAGAGTTGAGGAGTACAGCTTAACTTCGGGGACGATGACTCTGAAAAAGAATCAAAATAAAAGGCGCTACAGTCGTGGGAAGCCTGTAGCGCCGTGTAATTTTGTGGTTACCTTCCTCACCCTGGTAACCACTGACACCGTCAGTGGAATTAACCACCTGGTATCTCGTTGCCCCACCTAAGCTAGAGCAACCACGATGCCACAACTGACCAAGCCGAAACAAAGATTACAAACCGCTGAAAACAAAACCACTTTCAGCCTTTACCAGATTAGAGTCCGGTTAGACCGTTTTTGGCCTTTCGAGTAAATCTTACCCAGGAGTCCGCCAATCGCTATGAAAATATTTCCAGCGGCTGAAAATCTTTCCGCCTGCTCAAACTCTCTCGTTGGCGGACCCAGTGTGTTTCGCATGTTGCCATTGCTTTTCAGAAAACACGGTAAAGAAAATTCCGGGCATCTGTCTATTGCGCGCCCGCAAGCATATGAAAACAAGGAAAGAAAAGATTCCTCCCCCGTTCGAAAGAGGAAAAAAGCTAAGGCTTGAGCGGTCAGACCTAAGCTGTTATTGTGTGATTGCCTTCGCTGTTCCAACCAGCGATTCTCCAATTTTGAAATCACGACGGACGGTAAAACGCGTCTTCCGGCTCAATTGAAACCGCCGAGACAGGCGCAACAAAGGTATTTATGGCGAAGTTCCACTTGCACTTTTTTTGCCTCGCTTTGCTATTGGCCATTTGCGCGGCGTTGCCCGCACAAGCACAGATTCAATTCGATCGGCCCAAGTCTGATCCGCCGCTCGACAATCCGTATACGATGAGCATTCCGCGCGAGAAGATTCTGGAATCAGTGCGCGAAGTGCTCAAAACCTGCTCTGTCCAGTTGGATGAGGCCTTGAGCAAACCAAACGAAGGCAAGCTGGTCACCAAGCCAATCATTTTTACCAAAGGCGTCACCACCAAAACCGATCTGGAATATCTGGCGACATTCCCGGCTGTGGACGTGCGTAACTGGGTGCAAGGACGTTACACGTTGGAAATCGCAGCCTTGCCGCTGGATCAAAAGCGCTCGCAACTGGCTGTCACAGCAATCATCCAAGGACGCATCTCTGATCCGTTAACGCCGAACAAGTGGATTGACGGCCAATCGAACGGACGGTTGGAAGATGAGGCCTTGCGTGGCCTGGCGGGAAAGATTCTGGGCGTAGATATGAGCTTGAAAACGACCAGACCCACGCGACGTATTTTTAACTGCGAATACTAAGCAGCGCGCGGATGTGTTTGCGCGCTGAATCAGCAAGACCATGGTTCCGCGACTTCTTTTTCTGAGCTTCGGTTTGGGCTTTTGCCTGTCGCTTGCGACAGTCACGGCGTGCGCGCAAAGCGCCAGTGCGCCGCCAGTTCCGCTCGAAGACCAGAACGAAACGATGCGCGATACGCTCAAGCGCATGCAAATCAAGCGCGAAGAAGACGAACACAAAAAGCTGCTCGGACGCGGAACGCAAATCAAAGACAACATCACCGCCCTAAGCAAAGAAGCGATCGGCGCCAGATTGCCGCTCACCAGTGAAAAGAAGCTGAAAGACATCGAAAAGAGCGCGCGCCAGATTCGTTCAGAAACTGGCGGCGGCGAAGACCAGCCGCTGGAAACGCCGCCCGACACGCTGGAAAAAGCGTTGAAACAATTGCTCGAGGCGAGTGAGCGGCTCAACGAACATCTGGCTAAAACTTCCCGGCGCGTGGTGTCTATCACCGTCGTGGAAGACGCAACAGAGATCATCCAACTGGTGAAACTCTTGCGCAGTTATCTGAACTGAGCTTCGTCCGAAGCTCAGGCCCCAAACTCGCACCGTCCATCACATTTCACAGCGTCTGGCCAACCGCTCGTCACGGCCTGCGGTCGTCAGAACAAACTTTCATTTTGGAGCCTTTTGGAGAAAGCTATGCGACGCAGTTTCGCCATCTTGCTGCTTCTGGCTTTCGGGCTGACGCTTTTGCCGAGCAGTGCCCGGTTGCAAGACCCACCGCCCAAACCGCCTCCGCCGCAGGATGAAAACACCATCTCGCTGGACACGGACCTGGTCGTGTTGAACGTCACCATCAAAGACGCCAAAAACCGTTATGTGCCCGGTTTGAAACGCGAAGATTTCAAGGTTCACGAAGACAGAACGCAGCAGAAAATTCTCGACTTCAGCTTTGAAGAAACGCCGTTTGCCGCCGTGATTCTGCTCGATACCAGCGCCAGCATGGAACAAAAGCTTTCGCTGGAACGCGCCGCCTGCAGCCAGTTTGTCGCGGGCATTCGCGATGGCGACACGGTTGCCATTTACAGCTTTGGCGGAATGAAGGTGAAAACATTGCAGGATTTCACCGAAGTGCGCGATGTTCCCGATTCGGTTTGGAGTATGAAGGCCGAAGGCGAAACGCCGCTCTATGACGCGCTGGTCAAAGCCGCCGAAGGCCTGGCCAAACGTCCCGAACGGCGGCGCGCGATTCTGGTCGTTTCTGACGGCGCTGACACCAAAAGCAAAGCGACGCTCGATCAGGCAATGCGTAAAATCACCGGCGCACACGCTGCGGTGTATGCCGTTGATCTCAGCGATGCAACCGTTTACGGCGCGCAACCGCGCGACAACGGCGCAGAGGTCATGAAAACCATTGCCGAAAAAACCGGCGGACAGTTTTTCCGCACCGCAGGCGGCAGCAAATTGCGCGACGCATTTGCCGATACCGTCGAAGAACTGCGTCATCAATACACGTTGACGTACGAATCAACCAATGACCGTTTTGACGGAAAATGGCGCGCCATCGAAGTGCGCATTTCGCAACCACAATTCACCGTGCGCACACGGCAAGGCTATTATTCGCAAAAAGGGAAAGGTTAGCAGGCACATAAACGAGCCGGGAAAGCCGCAAGTACGCGGCTGGCAAGGCCATCAGAAGCCCTAGCTTGACTCGCCTATATGCGTCTCTTATAGTTGCTTCCTGGTTGCGTAGAAAGTGTGAAACCACCTTATTTTCCCCGATAGAAAGTGAGTAGTTGTTATGGGTTTAGGAATGCCGGAAGTCGTTCTGATTCTCGTGATTGCCCTGATCGTATTTGGTCCGCGCAAGTTGCCGGAATTGGGCAAATCGCTGGGGCAGGCAATGTCGCAATTTCGCAAAGCCTCAGACGATTTCAAACGTACGTGGGAACAAGAGGTCGAATCGGAAAAGGTGCGTACGCCGGATGCAAGCAGCGGTAGCAGCAGCACCGGCTACGATTATCACGCCAACAACGAGACCTACGATCCCTATAACTCGTACGCCAACGAACCCGAAACGGCGCAAGCGACCAACAGCGCCACGGGAACGGAACCCAAAGCGCTCAACGCGCCAGACACTGCGGTTGCGACAGCGGAGGCAGCGGTGGCTGCGACCGGCGCAAAACCCGAGAAAAAACACTGGATTTAGTTTTACGCGGCAATTCGGCAGAGGCCAGCGCCCGCCAACGATTGGTTACCGTTGAGCAGCGACGAGCGGTCGCTGTCCGGCTCGCGGTCAACCAATTTTTTTTGCAACAACTCGAGAGTGAGCAGGAATGAGTGAGCAGGTAAACCATGCAGTAGACGCAGAAGAAGGATTGCAAATGTCCTTTCTGGATCATCTGGACGAACTGCGCAAACGGCTGATCTATGTCGTGGCGTCTATCGGCATTTCGTTTGCGATTTGTTTTGCCTTCTCGACCTATATCTACAAATTCCTGTCGGTGCCCGTCGTCGCACAATTGCAAAAAGCCCGCCGCGTTCAACAAGCCGCCAGCGGAACTCTCGCCCCAGAACAGTTGCAAGACGGCGAAATCGTGCAATACACCTTCACGCAAGAAACTGCCGTCAACAACGTCAAAGTGCCGTTGGGCACGACCATTCCCGTCAAGAAAATCACTCAGGACGGCAAACCGGTGCTCGTGCTGGCCTCGCGCTGGGGCATCGGCACAAGCGTCGTCGAAGCCGGTACGCCCATCAGCCAGATTATCAAAAACGGCGATAGCCAGGTGTATTTCGACGACGAAAATAACCGGCTGGTGCTGCGCGGCGTAACCAGCGCATTTATGGTTTACATGCGTGTGGCGCTTTATACCGGCATTGCGCTGGCCATTCCGTTTATCTTTTTCCAAATCTGGGCGTTCATTTCGCCGGGGTTGTACCACCACGAACGCCGTTACATCACGCCGGTGTTGACGATGGCGACGATTCTGTTCGCCTCGGGCGCAGGCTTTGCCTACAAAATCGCGTTTCCCGCCGCTTGCGACTTTTTGCTCGGTTGGGCGGAAGAAGGCGGCTTTCGCACCTTGCTCGACGCTGAAGATTATCTGGACTTGATCATTATGATCATGATCGGTCTGGGCGTGGCGTTTCAGATTCCGACGGTGGCGTTCATTCTGGGCCGCATCGGATTGCTGACGCCCAGGATGATGTGGAAAGTCTGGCGGCATGCGGTGGTCATCATCTTCATTGTCGCGGCTGTGCTGACGCCGACGCCGGACGCCTTCAATCTGGTGATGTTTGCCGGGCCGATGGTCGGATTGTATTTTTTGAGCATCCTGATCGTCTGGCTGTTTGGGAAAAAACGGCAAAGCGATGAAGAAGTCACCGCGCTTGTTCCCAGTGAATAAGCCCGTCTCGCAATTCGCCAACGCAGAAAAGACAAACGGCAGGTCTTCGGTATGACACCGGACCTGCCGTTTTTGCCTGCTGTCGTGATTGCGCGTCAGTCGCTGTTTTTCTTCTCTTTGTCTTTTTCGGCAAACGGCTGTTTCAAACCGCGCTCGGCTTGCTCGCGCGTGTCGTATACGTTCGGACGCGCCAGCACGGCTTTGTATTGCGCAACCGCGTCGTTACGTTGTCCGGCCAGGTCATAGACTTGCGCCGCGCGCAACAGCGCCAAAGTCGCCAGATTGGCATCTGCGCCTTTGGTTTGTGGAACCGCGACGAATTGCTCTGCCGCGCGTTTGTATTCCTTGTTGGCGGCCAGGGCTTCGGCAAATTGGTAATGCACCAAATCCACCGCCGGTTCGGCAGCCGGGTCTTTCAGCAAATCTTCAAAAGCGGCATACGCATCCTGCGTACGTTTGAGTGAGACCAGCGTGTAAGCCTTTTCCAGTTTGACCAGATAGCTGCGCGGATATTTCGTGCTCAACGTTTCCAGAATTGCCAGCGCGTCTTCATAGCGTTTTTCGTTTTGGAAGATCGCCAGCAACATCACGCGCGCGTCATCGGCGGTTGCCGCGTCTTTTTCGAGAATCAGTTGCAGCCGTTTGATGCCGCGTTCCTTGTTGCCGCGCGCGCCGGCCATCGCCGCCAGCGCTTTGTACGCAAACGGCAAATTGCCCAAGATGTAATCGTACATGCCGACCGACAAATACGCGTCGTAATACTCCGGCTTCAGCTTGAGCACTTTTTCGTGCGCATCCACGCCGCGCGAACCGTTGCGCATTGCGGCAAAAAACTTGCGCGCGACCGAAGCTTCGTAACCCGCCATCACGCCGTAATACGCACCCAAAAAATATTGCGCGTCGGCGTCGTTTTTGTTGCGTGCGACCAAAGCCAGAGCCTTGGTTTTGGCTTGCGCCATACGGTCGCGAAAGGCGCGGTCAACGGCGGCATCCACCTGATCGCCTTCGCTGTCTTCGTTGGCTTTGTCCGCGCCCGCGTAAAAGCTGGATTCATCCTGATACAAACTGGTTTGCAAACGGCGGCTTTTGTTCAAATGCTCAAGCCAGATGACGGTCGCCAGATACAAATCGCCCGCCGGATGTTGCGGCAACCGTTTGCGAATCTCTTCGAATTTTTCGCGCGCGGTCACGTAATCCAGGTTGTAAACAGCAGCATTGCCAACGCGCCGCAATTCCAACACTTCAGCAGGCAACGCCGCGCTGACTGCCGCTGACGCAGCATCGGTCGCCGCAGGCGGCGTTTGTCCGAAAGCCGCGCTCGGAATCAACAAAACAAACGCCAGCGCCAACTGCGGAACCAAATCTTTTTGCGCGCGCAGGCGGGCCGTCACACGCAACGCCAGGCCGGAAATCATACGCGCCGCGCCGCGCAAATTGGTGGGGTTCAGGAAATTGGCTGCGAAATACGCCGCCAGCAAACTGTTTTCGATCACAGACCAAATCCGATTCATAAAACCTCTTGTGACAAAGCCTGAAGCCAACGGCGTTCAGGGCTGTGGGGCAATCACGCGCAACGACTGCGGAACGATGTCGAACCGCATCGGCAAATGTCCGACGACTTCGCCATCCAGTTGCACCAACGCCGTGTCGTTGGAGTTTGCTTTGATGGCGTCGGCGGGTTGATAAATCACGCCCGGACTGTGGGCGTGTTGTCCGCCCAACATGCTCAGGAATGCATACCCTAGATACGCCAACCGGCTGCGCGAATTGAACACACACACATCCAACTGGTCATCGTCCAGCTTGGCTTCGGGCGCCAGCGTGAACCACACCGCGTAACTGGCCGCGTTGGAAATCACCGTAAAAGTGCTTTCGTGCCGCTTGCCGTTAAAATCCAGCGAAAACGGCGTCAGCGGCAAACGCGCCAGAAACTCCAGGCCCGACGCCAGATACGCGCCGATGCCCGCACGTTTTTTCAACTGCGGATTTACGCTTTGCACAATCGTCGCATCCACCCCGATCCCCGCCATCAGCAAAAAGTAACGCTGCCAGCCAGCGTCAGGTTTCACGGCTCGTCCGACGCTGATCGTGCGCAAATTTCCGTCGGCAATCAGCGCCGCCAGTTTTTCGGGTGTGCGTGGCAACCGCAGTTCCTGCACCAGCACATTCGCCGTTCCGCCGGGAAAAATGGCCAGCGCCGTATTTGTCCCGACCAGACTTTGCGCAGCTTCGTTGACGGTGCCGTCTCCGCCGCAAACCAGCACGACGTCTACGTTTTCAGCGACGGCTTGACGCGCCAGTTCGGTCGCGTGTCCGGCACAGGTCGTAGCCTGCGCCTCGGCGGAAAGTCCCGCCGTACGCAACGCGGCCAAGACCTGTTCAATCAATGACGGCGCGCGCTGAATCGCCCCCGCCGTCGGATTAAATATCAACCTGACTGTTTTCGCTGTTGTGTTCATGTTCGCAATAAACCACTTGGCAAGCCTGATGCCACGCCGCGACATTTGGCCAAGCTATTAAAAAATGAGGAAGTTAGCGTTGTTGGGCGGATTGCGAAAGGTGCTAGATCAAGCTGACAGGCGATGGGTTTGGATGACGGTGGCGTCTGCGATTCAGACAGGTGTGCGGGGAGACCGTCCAGACAAAACCTCTATGACATTTTCAACCGCAAGCATGGCCATGGCCGTGCGCGCTTCCAGGGTGGCGCTGCCGATGTGCGGCAACAACACAACGTTGGGCATGGTCAGCAACGGAGCGCTGACTTCCGGTTCGCGTTCGTAAACATCCAGCCCCGCACCGGCCAAACGGCCTTGTTGCAAAGCTTCGACCAGAGCGGCTTCGTCCACCACCGGTCCGCGCGCCGTGTTGATCAGATATGCGGTGCGCTTCATACGCGCAAAGGCTTCTTGATTCAGCAAATGTTGCGTGGCGGCTGCCAGCGGAATGTGCAAGGAAATGACGTCGGATCTTTCCAGCAACTGGTTGAACGTCACACGGCGCGCTGACAAACCGTCTATGCGAGCGCTTTGGTTTAGCGGGCTGGTGACATTTTGCCGCGCCATCATCAGCGCATTGTGTTGCGGATCATCACGATACGCGATGTCGTCGCGTCCGCAGTAAATCACGTTCATGCCAAACCCGGCAGCGCGACGTGCCACGGCGCGTCCGATACGCCCATACCCGATGATGCCCAGCGTTTTGCCGGTCAAGCCGCTGCCCAACAGCATGTCAAAATCCCAGCCGTCGAATTTCCCTGCCCGCAAAAACGCGTCGGATTCAACAATGCGGCGCGTCACAGACAGAATCAACGCCCAGGTCAAATCCGCTGTCGCATCGGTCAGCACTTCCGGCGTATTGGTTACGTAAACGTGACGCTCTTTGGCCGTTGCGACATCAATGTTGTTATAGCCCACCGCGACGTTGGCGACGATACGTAGCTTCGCGCCGACTTCAAGCACTTCGCGGTCAACGGTGTCGGTCAGCAAACTGATCAAGCCATGCGCGCCTTGCACACCCGCCAGAAGCTTTTCGCGTTCAAGCACACCGCGATCGGTTCCGATGCGGTATTCGCACACCTGTCCCAACCGCTGCAACGCGGGCACAGGCAACTGGCGAGTGACAAAAACTTGTGGGCGCATATTTATTTGATCAATCCGGTCAACGGGCTGCTGGCGCTCGCATACAGTCGTTTCGGCATGCGACCGGCCAGATATGCGGTACGACCGGCTTGCACCGCCAGTTTCATCGCATCGGCCATCGCGCCGGGGTCTTCGGCTTCGGCAATGGCGGTATTCATCAGAATGCCGTCAATGCCCAATTCCATGGCAAAACACGCATCCGAAGCCGTGCCGACACCGGCATCCACAATAATCGGAACGGCGGTGATCTGTTCGCGCATAATGCGCAAATTGTTGGGGTTCTGAATGCCCAGCCCCGAACCGATGGGCGCGGCCAACGGCATGACCGCCGCAGCGCCCGCGTCAATCAATTTTTTGGCCATGATCAGGTCGTCGCTGAAATACGGCAGCACCGTGAAGCCTTCTTTGACCAGCACACGGGTCGCTTCGAGCGTGGCTTCATTGTCGGGGAAAAGCGTGGTCTGGTCGCCGATGACTTCGACTTTGACCCAATCGGACAACCCAACTTCGCGCGCCAAACGCGCCGTGCGAATAGCGTCTTCCGCCGTGTAACAACCCGCCGTGTTGGGCAGGATGGCGAACTTTTTCAGGTCAATAAAATCCAGCAACGACGGCTGAGAGCGATCCGTGATATTCACGCGCCGCACAGCAACGGTGATCATGTCCGCGCCGCTGCGCGTAAATGCGTCCAGCATCTGTTCGTTCGTGCGGTATTTTCCTGTACCGATGATCAGCCGCGACTGAAAAGTGCGGCCCGCAATCACAAATGTATCCGTCATAAAGCCAAATCCTTCTCTTACAAATCCTCTTAAATGCTCAGTGTTTCGGCTGCCACCATTCACGCTTTTGCGGCCAGTGCGTCAGGGCGACCGAGAGAAAACCTGCAATCAATAATACGCTGTATTCCATTCCGCCGGTGCCCGCGCCCACGACAAACCAGCCTTGTTTGTAATGCACCAGCACAATGCCGACGACCAGTTGCACGGCAAACCAGGCACAAAGCCACACAACCAAAAACCCCGCCGCCAGCGTCAATCCGCCCACAATTTCCATGCCGGTCAACACCCAGGCGAAGGCGGCGCCAGTCGGGATGTGATTTTGCGTCAGGAATTCGCCAAACTCGCCCACCGTGCCGTTACGCAATCGGGTAACGCCGTGAATAACCATCATCGCTGCGACCGCAACGCGCAAGAACACGACGCCGATTGTCTGCATTCGATTCATAAGGGGCACCCTTTCAGCGGCGGTACGCCTGACAGCCCAAACCACCAATCGTTGTCATTCGGCGTCATCATCCGCAGGGACTTCCGTTTCAGAAAGCTCTTGGCCGAACTGCAACAAATAGCCATTGCAATCCCGCATAGCGAATTCGCGCATGCCATAAGCAAAACTCTCTATGGGATATTCAATCGTGACTTTGTCTTTGATTTGCTCCCAAAGCGCGTCCACGTCATCGGTTTTCAAATACAGCGAACCGGTCAACACCGCCTGGGCAAACGCGGCTGTTTCAGCGCGATGTTCGTTGCGCGCGGAGAACATGATCTCAATCCCATCGCGACACAATGAGGCCCAGGTCGGGTGGCCATCGTCCGGAAATTTCCCACTGCAGGAAAAACCCAGCACGTTTTCATAAAACCGTATGGTTTGCCCGACGTCGTTTGTTTCGAGCATCGGTGTCAGACTTGAAAGTTTCATCACACGACGTTTCAGCGTTTACGAACTTGAAAGAACAGCGCACCGACAAAACAGAGCACGGCAAACAGCGGCCCCACGACAAACAATCCCGTCATCGAAGCTTCCACGCTTTTGTCGTGACGATTGGACGAAAACAGAGAGACCAGCGCA
>JAEUQO010000475.1 GCA_016789605.1 Acidobacteriota bacterium | reverse complement strand
CGCACACATCCTCGACCTGTGCGCCAGCTTTCAGAATGCCGTTGTGCGCGCATTGCTGCGTTCGTTGCGCAAAGCCGCCGAACAATACCAGCCGCGCACGATCCTGCTGGCCGGAGGCGTCGCCTGCAACAGCGAATTGCGTGCCGCCGTCAAACAACTGGCCGACGAATTGAAGATTCCCGCCTACATTCCTGCGCCGATTTACACCACCGACAACGCCGCGATGATCGCCGCCGCCGGCTATCCCAAATTGCTGCGCGGAGCCGTGTTGCCCTGGGATGCCAGCGCCGATGTCAGCCTGCGCCTGCCCAACATTGACGTCGAAGAAGCAAAACCCAAACAGAAGCGACGTTACCGGTTATGACAAGACAATAGATTGAGGTCTGTTGCAGCGTAGTTGTAGAATCCGGCCAGCCTAAAAACAGATTGTGAGAGGTGAATGTATGTCGGCCAGTCAGTTGGAACTCATCGCCAATCAGGTTAAGCACTTGCCGCCTGATGACCTGATCAAGCTTATCAAGCAGGCCATTGAACTGTTGGAGCAAAAGCGAACGGCCTCTTTCACTCCGTCAGAAACTATTTCGACTGCTTCTATGCCCAGATATGCAGCTCTGTTTGGCTCAGGAAAAGGGCTGTTCGCCAGTGCGGAGGATGCCGACGAGTATTTGCGTGCGGAGCGTGACCAATGGGAAGAATAAGTTCTGCGCTCGGCCAGAGAGTCTACTTTGATACCAACATTTTCATTTATGCTGTTGAAGGATTCGCCGATTACGCGGATCAGGTTCAGGCGCTATTAGAAGCGCTGGATACCGGTGAAATTGTTGTAGTGACAAGTGAACTGACGCTTGCCGAAACGCTGGTCAAACCCGTCAAGGAACAAAATCTGACGATTGAACAGGCCTACCGGACATTTCTCACGCCCACTGCTGCGCTCCAGGTTATTCCTATCAGTCGTGACGTATTGGAAGAAGCCGCTCGCTTGCGCGCAACCACGAAGCTAAAGTTGCCAGACGCGATTCAACTGGCAACCGCAATCCGCGAACAGTGTGATTCGTTCCTGACAAATGATGAGATGTTTAAATCGTTGCATTTACCTTTTGTCAGGATTTTGTCAGAAACTTCGTTGATGTAATCGGGACACCGCTGACTGATTTTATGTCTGACCCGAAGCCGCCCAAAGTTTTTATCAGCTACAGCCACGATTCGCAGGAGCACCGGGTGCGTGTTTACCATTTGCTCAGCAAGCTTCGTGCGGATGGGGTTCATTGCGTTACAGATCATCTGATCATCTCTCCGCCTGAAGGCTGGCGTGCCTGGATGGAAAACCAGATATCAGAAGCAGACTTTACTCTGGTAGTTTGTACCGAAACCTATCGCCGCCGTGCCGAGCGAAAAGAAAAGCCGGGTGTCGGACTTGGCGCGACTTGGGAAGCCAGCCTGATCACCGATGAGATTTATCGCAATGCCACGCGCAACGAGAAATTCATTCCGGTTGTGTTTGCTCAGGAAGACATTGCGCACATTCCGCCACAGCTTGGGCAGGTCACGTTTTATCGTGTTGATCTCGATGAACAATACGAAAACTTGCTGCGCCACCTGACCAACCAGCCGTTTTTTGAAGAGCCGCCCGTCGCTGAGCGCGTGCGCGAGCTGCCGCCCAAGATTCGCGCGCAAGTCTCATCGCCTCCAACAGTTGAAAATCAGCCAGCACAGGCGCAGACAGAGCCAATATCTTCTACCGAGGGCGTCTCTCGCCACGAAAACTTTGTCGAAAATCTGGGCGGGGGCGTCACGTTGGACATGATCGCCATTCCCGGCGGTTCGTTTCTGATGGGAGCGGAAGATTCTGAACGTACCAAGCCGGTGCATCGTGTGAAGCTGTCGCCCTTTCACCTGGGCAAATATCCCGTGACCCAGGCGCAGTGGAAAGCTGTGATGGGCGACAATCCGTCACATTTCAAAGGCGACAAACGGCCAGTCGAGATGATTTCGTGGGAAATGGCGGTTGAATTCTGTCAGAAGCTGACAAAGAAGACGGGGCGGCAATATCGGCTGCCGACCGAGGCCGAATGGGAATATGCCTGTCTGGCCGGTTCAACTGGCAAATACGGTTTCGGCGACGACGACGCTTTGCTGGAAAAATATGCTTGGTATTGGGATAACTCCGGCAATGAGACGCATCCGGTCGGAGAAAAACTGCCCAACAACTGGGGCTTATACGACATGCACGGCAATGTCTGGGAGTGGTGCCAGGATTGGTATGACGCGAACTATTACGCCGAATTGAGCAAGCAAGGGGAAGCCGTTGATCCGCAAGGTCCGGCAAGTGGAACCAGTCGCGTCCTGCGGGGCGGCTCGTGGGGCAACAGTCAGTTGTTCGCGCGGGCTGTCTATCGTTTCACCAATCTTCCGGCGGACCGTGACCTCAATATCGGTTTCCGGGTAGTGTTGTGTCGTCCCCCTTCTTCCTGATCACTGTCCGGGGCGGTGCGCGTAGCGCAAGTGCGTAGCACTAGCCCCATTCCCACTGGTGCTGTTCGCCAACGGCCCGCAATCCCACCGCGCAGCGGTCGAAGATATTTTGCGTTTGCCCGTTCTTTCCATACCCCGCCCACATCGCGCCGCCGCGCTTTTGCGCTCCGCGCAGTTTTTCTTTACCCTGACGGTGATAGACGAGGATCGTGTATATGGATTTTGAATGGCACCTACCGAAAAGCGATGAAGCACAAAGTGACCTTACTTGCAGACAATGATTACGATCTGACCGACGATGTCGCGCCAGAATATGATTTTTCTGCGTTGGAAGTCGTTCGGCGGGGGCCGCGTGCAGAATCCAAAACGGTGACGCTTGCGCCCGATGTCGCCGCCGTTTTTGATTCTTCCGAAGCCGTGAATGAAGCGTTGCGAACGTTGATTCGCATGATGAAATCCGCCGCGTAACTTGAAGGGAAAGCCGGTAATGATGAGTCTGCGCAGAGTTCAAAATACGAAATTCGCATTCCGACCGCTGTTGCATTTGGCGTTGGGCATTGGGCTGCTGATCGGTTTGTCCGTGACTATGGCGGCGCAATCATCAGCCGTCGGCAAGCCGCCCGAAGCAATCACGGCTGCGGAGTTTTCCCGGATGATTCGCGAGATGTCAGAAGACGGCGGCTATTTCATGTCTGACAATTTCACGTCGAACGAAACCTCGTATCTGCACATTGTCGGCAAGTTGCAGCAAATGGCAGCGCCGGGCGGCGCGTATCTGGGCGTCGGGCCGGAACAGAATTTCACCTACATCGCCAAACTGCGCCCGCGCATTGCCTTCATCGTGGACATTCGGCGGCAGGCGGTCATACAGCATTTGCTTTACAAGGCGCTCTTTCAGCTTGCGCCGACGCGCGCCGAATTTCTGGCGCGTTTGCTGAGCAAACCGCTGCCCGGCGACGCCAAAGACGCGCCCAAAGACGCCAAAACGCCGGTTGCGCCCAAGCCTGTGTTGCCCAAAGCAGAGGCTTCGATTGAAGAAATCCTGACGTTTCTCGCCAAAATTCCCGCCAGCGATCAAACCTACGCCGCCAATCTGGCCGAAGTCACCAAACTGATCGAAGGCGAGTTTCAGTTTCCGCTGTCAAAAGAAGACAAAGCCAGTCTGGATTACGTTTACAAAAGCTTTCGCACTGATGGGCTGGAAATCGCGTTTCGGTTGGACGGCGGCTGGAGCGGGTATTTTCCGACGTTTCGCGAATTGCTGGTGCAAACCGATTTGCAGGGCAAGGCCGGCAATTTTCTGGCTGTGCCGGACGATTACAACTTCCTGCGCGAATTGCACCGCAAGAATCTGATCATTCCGCTGGTGGGAAATTTCGGCGGCAACAAAGCGCTCAGCAACGTGGCCGACTATCTGAAAAAACACGACCTGACGGTGACGGCTTATTACCTGTCGAACGTCGAGCAATATCTGTTTGACGGTACGAGCTTTGACGATTTCGCCAGGAACATCAAACGGTTGCCGCTGACCGACAAGAGCCTGTTCATTCGTGCCGTGTTCAATATGCGCTTTATGCATCCGGCCAGTTTGCCCGGTCATCTGTCCACTACCTTGCTGCAACAGATGACCGTTTTTCTCAAAGATTACGACGAAGGCCGCTATCGCGATTACCGCGACGTGATCTTTACGCACTTCATTTCCGCCGAAAAACCTTGAGCGTGCGACCGCCTGTTTATTTGTGCGACACGATCACACGAAAGGCGGGCGGCAATTCGAGCAGTTCATTTTTGGCAAAGCCCGCCTGACCAAACATCTGGTCGTATTCCGCAAACGTATAGGCGTCGCCGTTGGCGGTTGACGCCAGCATCACCACGGCGAACAGCGCGTGCATCGGCGGAGACACGCGGTCATCATTGGGCACAAATTCCAGCGTGATTACCCGCCCGCCTTCAGCCAGCGCCGCATGCACTTTGCGCAACAGCGCGGTGTTGGTTTCGACGTCAAAATGGTGCAGGAAATTAGTCAGCAGCACCAGGTCATAGCCTGTGCCGAATTCCACTTCAAAGGCGCTGCCCGGCAGCAACTGATAGCGCTCGGCGACGCCAAATTTCTGCGCGTTTTCCTGCGCGACTTCCAACACGGCTGCCCAATCCAGCGCGGTGACTTCCAGATTGGCATTTCGTTGGGCAAAGCTGATGCCGAAAATGCCGTGTCCAGCGGCAATGTCGAGCAATTTGACCGGGCGTTGCGCATCCACCTGAATCGCATTGGCCATGCCCTGCGCGGGCAGCATCATCAACGGCATCATGGCGCGCGCAAATTTGACCCAGATCGGATTTTCCGGCGACACGGTGCCTTCTTCGCTGACGACGGTGCCGCCTTTGCGCACGACAGCGGCAACATCCTGAAACGCCGCCATCATCATCGGCGCTTGCAGGAATTCCAGCACGCCGCCCAGATACGCGGGCGACTGGCGGTTCAGGAATGCAGCGGAATCTGCCGCCAGACCATAGGTTGAGGCGGTCTTGGTCAGAAACCCCATGACGGTGAGCGTGTCGCACAAAATGCGCAGCCCGCGTTCTGACGCCTGACAGCGCGTGGCCAGTGCCGGGATGGTCGTGTTTCCTTCGGCGATGGCGGTGAATACGTCGAGTTCCAGCGCGCCCTTGATGATGCCGCTCTGTTGAAAGGCATTGGTGATCATAAAGAATCGCTCTGGCGACGGTGCGCCGGATGCTGACGACATAAGCTTTTCTCCTTGTTGGTAGCGTTTCTAACAGTGAAGTGCAGGTCTTGCTGCTATATACAGCAACGGACGGTACTGGTTTTTCAGAACGCACGCAACTTGCCAACTGGTCGGGCACAATGGGAGACTGCACGGCTTAAATCACTTGTCGCGCAGTCGTGCCAGCGCCTCTCCTATATCCAGATAGTAGGCAATGGGTTGCCCGCGCATTGTTTTTCCTGGCGGAAGTAACCAAAGCCGAAGCGCGCACGTATTAGCGTGTAGTCAAATCCAAAACTGTGATTGAACTTTTGCCGGTGTGCCATCGTTTGCAACACTCGCAAATCCAACTTCACATTTCATACCAACCGAGAAGAGGGAACAACGTGAACGCCAAACTTGTCTTGGGCTTTGTGCTCACTGTTTTGTGTTTTTCATCCGTCGCGGTAGCGCAGAATTACCGTAGCTCATTGCGCGGGCGTATCGCCGACCCGCAAGGCGCTGCAGTGGCAGGCGCCAAACTGAACCTGATTTCGCAAGAAACCAACGAAACCCGCAGCGCAACCAGTGATGCGCGCGGCGAATATGTCTTTTTACTATTGCGGCCTGGCAGCTATCGCCTGGAAGTCGAACAGACGGGCTTTGGCAAATTTGAAAAAGCGTTTGAATTGTCGGTCAATCAGGATTTACGGCTGGATGTCGGATTGCGCGTCGGCACGGTTCAAGTGGACGACAACATGATTGTTTCGTCGGTTGCGCCCTTGAAATATGAAAACGCGTCGCTCGGCGCGGTGATTGACAACCGGCAAGTCACGGGCTTGCCATTGGATGGTCGCAACTTCCTGGAATTGAGTTTATTGACGCCCGGCGCAGCGCCTGCGCCGCCGGGTTCCGCCGGTTCGGTGCGCGGCGATTTTGCCTTTACCATCAACGGTTCGCGCGAAGACGCCAATAACTTTTTGCTCGACGGCGTGTACAACGTTGATCCCAAATTGAACACCTTTGGCGTCAAACCGCCGGTTGACGCCATTCGCGAATTTGAAGTGCTGACCAGCGCCTATGACGCTTCGCTGGGACGCAGCGCGGGCGCGCAAGTCAATGTCGTGCTCAAATCGGGCACCAACGGATTCCACGGCACGGCCTATGAGTTTTTGCGCAACCAGGTGCTGGATGCGCGCAATTACTTTGCGCCGACCGATCAGCCGACGCCGAAATACCAGCGCAACCAATTCGGCTTCAGCTTTGGCGGCCCGCTGATCAAAGACCGCACCTTCTTTTTTGGCGATTACGAAGGGTTGCGTTCCCGCGAAGGCATCACGCGGCTGGCCAATGTGCCCACCGCGCGCGAACGCGTCGGCGACTTTTCGCAACTTCCGCAACAATTCTGGCCGCTGGTTCCGGGCACGCAAACGCAATTTCCCGGCGGCGTTATTCCGCAACAAGCGCTCAATCCGATTGGACTGAAAATCGCGGCGCTCTATCCGTTGCCCAATCGCAATGTGGCGGGGCAAAACTATGCAGCTTCGCCAGTGCAACGTGACCGCAACGATCTGTTCGACGTGCGCGTTGATCACAAAATCAGCGATGCGTCGCAATTCGCCGTGCGCTATAGCTTCACCGACCGCAATCTGTTCGAACCGTATTCGGGCGTGACGCAGGTGTTGGTGCCGGGATACGGCAACAGCGTGTTGCGGCGCGGTCAGAATTTGATGCTCAACGAACATCACATTTTCTCGCCGCGCTTCGTCAACGATGTGCGCGTGGCGTTCAGCCGCGTGGGGAATCAGGTGCTGACAGAAAACCCCGGCGTCAGCGTCAATAAGCAAGTCGGCTTGCCGGAACTGTCGAGCAATCCGCGCGATTTCGGCCTGAGCCTGATTCGCGTGACGGGCTACTCGCCGCTCGGCCACGAATACAACAATCCGCAAGACAGCGCGACCAACGTATTTCAGGTCCTGGATACGGCGACTTATGCGCGCAATGCGCACCTGCTGAAGTTCGGGTTTGATTTTCGTTACACGCAACAGAACGCCTTCCGCGATGTGCAATCGCGTGGGCTGTTGATTTTCCCCGGACAGGTTTCCATCACTTTGCCGGACGGCACGCCGACGGTGTTTCCGTTTATCACGGGCAATCCGCTGGCCAATTTGTTGTTTGGCTTGCCGTTGGTGACGGGCGGCGCGCGACTCGACAACGCGCAACATCTGCGCACCGAAAGCTACAACCTGTTCGTCAACGACAACTATCGCATCACGCCGAAGCTGACGTTGTCGCTGGGGTTGCGGTACGAATTCAATTCGCCGCCGGTTGATACCGAAGATCGTGCCAACATCTATGACACGGCGACAGGCAAACTGGTGCAAGTCGGCGCCAGCGGCATTCCGCGCGGCGGTTATGAAGCGGACAAAAACAACTTTGCGCCGCGCGTCGGTCTGGCCTGGGCGTTGGGCAAAGACAGCAAGACGGTTGTGCGCACCGGGTATGGCGTGTATTTCGATCAATCGCCGCTCGCGCCGGGCGAAGGTTTGTATTTCAACGCGCCGTATTTCGACTTCCGCTATTACTACCAGTCACAGCAAGCGCCGCTGACGGTTTACAACCCGTTTCCGTTTAACACGCCGGGGCAATCGGCTCCGTCTGCGTTTGCCTATGATCGCGATTTGCGCACGTCCTACACGCAACACTGGAACCTGAGCGTGCAGCATCAGCTTGGCAACAGCACCGTGGCCGAAGTGGCCTATGTCGGATCAAAGGGAACCAAGTTGCTGTCTTCGCGCGACATCAACCAGCCCACCCCCAGCACGCGCCAACCGAACCTGCCGCGCAATCCGCTGTTTAGCGAAATCACGCAACAGGAAGGCAGCGGCGCGTCGAATTACCACAGCTTGCAAGCGCGCGTGCAACAACGTCTCGCGGCGGGTTTGTCGCTGCTGGGCGCTTACACGTTTGGCAAATCCATTGATAACGCGTCAGGCGTGTTTGCCAGCACGGGCGATCCCAACTATCCGCAAAACAGTTTCAATCTGGCGGCAGAACGCGGTCGTTCGGGTTTTGACGTGCGGCATCGCTTTTCGCTGAGCTATTCGTATGACTTGCCGTTTGGCAAAAATCTGAATGGCGCAGCCAAGGCTTTGCTGGCTGGCTGGCAAACGTTCGGCGTGATCACGTTGCAAACGGGCCGTCCGTTTACGGTGGCGTTGTTGCCGGAATTCGACAACAGCAACACGGGCATTTCGAACCTGGGCTTTTTGGGCAATGATCGCCCGAATCTGGTCGGCCAGGCGCGGCTTGATAACCCGACGCCGGATCGTTGGTTCAACACGGGCGCATTCGTCTTTCCGCGTTTTGGCAGCTTTGGCAACGCCGGGCGCAACATCCTGGATGGCCCCGGCTATCAAAACGTCAACTTCTCTCTGGTGAAAAACACGGCGCTGAAAGAGCGCGCGACGCTGCAATTTCGCACGGAGTTTTTCAACCTCTTCAACCATCCGAACTTCGGTTTGCCGGATAACTTCCTCGGCTCGCCTTCGTTCGGGCGCGTCTTTTCCGCCGACAGTCCACGGCGCATACAGTTTGGGCTGAAACTGCTGTTCTAACGACTTGTGCCAATGGCGCGTCGGCTGACCGACGCGCCATTGGCGCTTTGAATCTCAGGAGGCATCCGCCATGCAAAAGCGTAGATTGATTCTGGTCGCGTTCGCATTGCTCGTCGCCCTCAGCGTTGCGTTGCCCTATGCGGCACAAACGCAAGGCGCAAAACCCCAGGCACAAGCTGCCGCGCAGGCTGAACCCAAAGCCCCGCGCGCCATTGAATTGCCTGACATCCTGGCCTGGAAGCGCGTCGCGTCGCCGACCGTTTCCGACAACGGCCAATATTTCGCGTCGAAGATTGTGCCCAACGAAGGCGACGGCGAAGTCGTGTTGCGCCGCCTCAAAGACGGCAAGGAATGGAAATTTCCCATCGGCGAATCGCAAGGCGGCGGTTTCGCGTTTGCGGGCGGCGTGTTTGCGTCGAGCGAACTCGGCTTTTCGCACGACGGCAAATGGTTCGCGTTCACCGTCTATCCCACGGCCAAAGAAGCCAAGCGGCTGAAGAAAGAACGCAAACCGCTGCAAAACAAAATTGCGCTGGTCAATCTGGAAACCGAAAAGAAAGTCGAATTTGAAAAGATTCGCCGCTTTGCCTTTGCGGGCGAAAACAGCAGTTGGCTTGCTTTGCACCGGTACGGCGCGGAAAGCGCTGGCCCGGCAATGGCCGCGCCGCCAGCGGCGGCTCCGGGGGGCGCTGGCCCGGCAGCAGATCGTCCGACCGGTTCCGACTTGATCTTGTATGAATTGGCAACCGGCAGTCAGTTGAACATCGGCAACGTTGCCGATTTCACGTTTGACAAAAAAGGCGCGTGGCTGGCCTGGACGATTGATGCGGCTGAAAAAGCAGGCAACGGCGTGCAAGTGCGTAATATGGCCAACGGCGCGGTGTTGCCGCTCGAGAGCGACAAAGCCAACTATCGCGGTCTGAACTGGACCGAAAAAGGCGAAGGCCTGGCTGTGGTCAAAGGCGTTGAGGACAAAGGCTACGAAGACAAACTCTATAGCGTGGTCGCGTTCAACTTCACGTCGGGCACGCCGCAAAAGACGACCTTCGATCCGAAAGACGACAAATCATTTCCCGCCGGGATGACCGTCAGCCCGAACCGCAATGCCACCTGGACGGAAGACCTGAGCGGTTTGGTGTTCGGCATTCACGACGTCAAACGCAAGAAAGACAAGGCGGTTGAAAAGCCTGCCGAAGGCGACGCCAAAGCGCCCGCACCGGCAATGGCGATGCGTCGGCCTGATGACGAACCGGAACAGCCGAGCCTGGTTGTCTGGCACTGGAAAGACAACCGTTTGCAAGCGCAACAACAGGTCGAAGAAGGCCGCGACAAGAATTTCAGCTATCTGGCGACCTATCGCATTGCCGACAAGAAATTCATCCGCCTGGCCGACGAAACCTTGCGCAACGTCTCACCCGCGCCGAAACACCAGGTTGCCATCGGCACCGACACGCGCGATTACGAATTGTTCAGCAATCTGGACGGACGCCGCTATCAGGACGTTTACGTCGTGGATATGAAAACCGGCGAACGCAAACAAATCCTGAAAAAGAGTCGCTGGTCGTATGGCCCGTCGCCGGACGGCACGCAGTATCTCTATTACGAAGACGGCAATTTCTTCACGTATGACCTGGCTTCGGGCAAATCGCTCAACCTGACCGAAAAAGTTCCGACCAGCTTCGTCAACAGCGAAGACGACCACAACGTCGTCAAACCGCCGACCTTCCCGGTGGGATGGACCAAAGACAGCAAATCAGTGTTGTTGTCGGACAACTGGGACATTTGGAATGTGCCCACGCGCGGCGGTCAGGCGGTCAATCTGACGGTCAACGGCAAGAAAGACAAAATCCGGTATCGCACACGTTTCCGCCTCGATCCCGAAGAGAAAGGCATTGATCTCGGCGTGCCGGTTTATCTCAGCGCTTACGGCGAATGGACAAAGAAAGCGGGCATCGCGCGGCTCGAACCCGGCAAACCGGGGCCGAAGATGTTGATGTGGGATGACGCGTCTTACGGCGGATTGATGAAGGCCAAGAACGCCGACGTCTATCTGTTCACGCGCGAAACCTATCAGGACGCGCCCGAATATTTGGTGGCGGACGCTCAACTGGCCAACGCGCAAAAGATCACCGATTCCAACCCGCAGCAGAAAAACTTCCTCTGGTCGTCCGGCTCCAAGCTGATTGATTACACCAGCGCCAAAGGCGACAAGCTGCAAGGTTCGCTTTTCCTGCCCGCGAATTACGAACCGGGCAAGAGCTACCCGACGGTGATTTACATCTACGAAAAACTGTCACAGGGCTACAACTCCTACTACATGCCGTCGGCCAACGGCTTCAACAAATCGGTGTATACCAGCAACGGCTACGCCGTGTTGATGCCTGACATCGTTTACAAGGTGAACGACCCCGGCATGTCTGCGGTGTGGTGCATCCTGCCCGCGCTCGAAGCCGCCATCAAAACCGGGGTGGTGGATAAAGACCGTGTGGCGTTGCACGGACATTCCTGGGGCGGATACCAGACCGCGTTTATGGTGACGCAAACCGACGCGCTCAAAGCGGCGATTGCGGGCGCTCCGTTGACCGACATGATCTCGATGTACAACTTGATCTACTGGAATACGGGCAGCGGCAATATGTCCATCTTTGAAAGCAGCCAGGGCCGTTTCACCGGCAGCCCGGTGGATGTCACCGAAGCCTATATCCGCAATTCGCCGATCTATCACGCCAAGAACGTCAAAACGCCGTTGATGATTTTGCACAACGACAAAGACGGTGCGGTGGATTTCACGCAAGGCATAGAGTATTTCAGCCAGTTGCGCCGGTTGCAGAAACCGGTCGTGATGCTGCAATACAAAGGCGAAAATCACGGTTTGGTGCAACCGGCCAATCGCAAGGATTACACCGTCAGAATGAAAGAATTCTTTGATCATCACCTGATGGGCAAACCTGCGCCGAAATGGTTGCAGGACGGCGTGCCGCACCTGCAATTGAAAGAACATCTCGAAGAACGCACCAAACAAACACCTGACGCCATCGCACCGTTGCATCAGCAATAGGTTTCGTTGGGCAGGCCAAAATGCCAAACCGCCGGAAGAGCCTTGCTCTTCCGGCGGTTTGGCATTTAAGGCGGTGTAAATCAAAGCGAAGACAAACGACATTTCGCACTGGCGGTTGTCCTGAGCGCTTACGATTTGCCGATGCAATACAGGTGTTGACCGCCGCGAATGAAAAGGCGGCCTTGCGAAATGGCGGGTGAGGCCAGCACCGGTTCGCCGACGGAATTGGTGCGCAGCACTTCGTGCACGGGACCGGCCTTGATGACGAAGGTGTCGCCGTCTTCGCTGGTCAGAAACAGCTTGCCGTCAAACGCGACGGGCGAGGCGCTGAAACTGGCTGGAATCGGAACTCTGCCGCCTTCGTAAGTGATTTTGCCGGTTTTGGCTTCGATACAGGTCAGGATGCCTTTGTCGCTGATCAGGTACAGATACTCGCCATACAAAATCGGCGAAGCCACATACGCCGTGCCTTTGTCATAACTCCAGACCAGATTTTGCGTGCCGGTGATATTGCCTGCGCCGCCGTATTTGATGCCCAGCGCGCGTTTGTTGGGATAGCCCGCCGCCATAAACACCATTTCATTGTTCGCCACCGGGCTGGGAATGCCCCAGCCTTTGACGCCTTCGCAACTCCACAACTCTTTGCCCGTGGCCGGATCGTACGCGACAACGGTTTCCCAACCGTTGGTGATCAATTCGTCGCGGTTGCCGCTGCGCACGATCAGCGGCGTGGCGTGCGTTTTGCGGTGATCGCGTTTGACGCGCCAGATTTCCTTGCCGGTGCGTTTGTTGATGGCGGAAATAAAAGACAAATCCTTGCCGCCGTCTTCCAGGTCGCATTGCAGGATGATGAGGTCTTTGTACAACACGGGCGAGGTGCCCGGTCCCATCCCGACTTTGCTGATTTTGCCGACGTTGGTTTTCCAGATCAGTTTGCCGTTGAAGTCGTAACAGTACAGCCCTTCGGCTTCAAAGAAGGCAAACACGTATTTGCCGTCAGTCACCGGCGTGCCCGAAGCGTAGGTGTTTTTGCGGTGGCGGTCGTCGTACACCGTGCCTTCATAGGCGATTTTTTCCCAGAGGAGTTTGCCGCTGTTGCGATCCAGACACAGCACTTTCAGCGTGTGTTTGCGATTGCCCGACGTTGCGTCGGGATGCACCCAGACCTTGCCGCTGCGCACGTGTTCGACGGCTTTTGCGCCGGGAACAACGTCGCCTTCGATGTCGGTGGTCAGAAAGATTCGGTCGCCCCAGACGATGGGCGATGAATGCCCGCGCCCGCCGATGGGCGTTTTCCAAAGGATGTTTTTATCGGGGCTCCATTCATCAGGCAGGTTCTTTTCGCCGGAAATGCCGCTGCCATTGGGGCCGCGAAATTGCGGCCAGTTGGTGGTTTGGGCCAAACCATCGCCGTGGCTGACCAGACACACAAGCACAAGCGCAACGCCAAGCAGGAGTTTTTCTTTCATACGCGACTCACCGGTGAATATTGAGGTCAAAAAAAGATTTGGAGCAGCGATGCTACTCACTGCCCCAGTCGGATTCAAGGTTTGCCCGTGAATTACTCGACTTTGTTGAATACGCGCTTGGACTCGAACGAACTGTTTCCGCGATCAACGTAATAATCCACCGTCAGCACTTTGCCATCGCTGGCCAACGTCCATTTGCGGGTGACGGTCGAAACGACTTTGCCATCCACAGAGGTTTCGTCTCTGATCAAAATGCCGCGTCCGTTGGGCAACCAGGACGCCGTGCGTTTGCCGGTTGCATTGGGCGGAGCCGCTGGTTTGAAGTCTACTTCTTTGCCATCCAGCGTGTAGGTTTCGGTTAGTTTTTGTTCCGGGTTGTTGCCGGTTTTGACTTTGGTATCGAACGTAATCTGGTCGCCGGTTTGCGTAATCGTCGCCGATTGTTCCAGCCCCGCCGGGTTACTGAAACTTTTCAGTTTGTCCAGCTCCCATTTGCCGCCGAAGCTTGGTTTCTGAATCGCAAAGGCAACGCTCAGCAAGCCGAGCAGCAGAATACAGCCGATGAAGGGGTGTTTGGTTTTCATCTTTCGTCTCCTACTTTTTGCTGCTGATGCAATACAGGTTCTTTTCGCCGCGAATGAAGATCATGCCGTCCGAGACCGCAGGCGAAGCGTACACCGGTTCGCCCACAGAATTTGTCGCCAGAATTTCATACTTCGATCCGGCTTTGATGACATAGGTGTCGCCGTCCTCGCTGGTCAACAGAATCTTGCCGTCGAACGCGATCGGCGACGCGGTAAAGGTTGCCGGGACAGGCGTGCGTCCGCCTTCGTAAATCAGCTTGCCGGTTTTGGCGTCGAGACACGTCAAAATACCGCGATCGGTCATCAGGTAAATGTTGTCGCCGTACAAAATCGAAGACGGAATGTAGGCCGTGCCTTTGTCATAGCTCCAGGCGACGTTGGTCGCCGTCACATCGCCCGATCCGCCCAGTTTGATGGCAAAGGTCTTTTTCGTCGGATAACCCGAATAAACATAGACCATGCCAAATCCGGTCAGCGGCGTGGGCAGGGCATTGCTCTGGAAGCTTTTGGCGCGCCACAGTTCTTTGCCGGTTTTTGGTTCGTACGAAATGATCCACTCAAATCCGCTCGCGACAACTTCAGTGCCTTTGTCGGATTTGACGACCAGCGGCGTTGACCAGCCGGCTTGCACCGGGCGCGCCGTGCGCCACAATTCCTTGCCGGTCTTTTTGTCCACACCGGCGATGAAAGACTTTTTGCCTTCGTCTTCATCGCATTGCAGCACGACGACGCCATCAGCCAGCACGGGCGAAGTGCTCGGCCCCATGCCGACACTGGCGATTTTGGCAATCGGCGTTTTCCAGATCAGCTTGCCTTTCAGGTCATAGCAATACAGTCCGTCGCCTTCGCCGCCAAACCAGGCGTAAACATGTTGGCCATCGGTGACCATGGTCGGCGCAGCATAACTGCCTTTGCGATGGCGTCCGTCATAGACCGTGCCGGTATAGGCGGTTTGTTCCCACAGGATTTTGCCGGTGTTGCGATCCACGCTCAGCACCTTGAAGGTGTGATTGCGATCCGCGCCCACCGAATCGGGGTGGACAAACACCTGGCCTTCGATTTTGTGTTCGACGGCTTTTGCGCCGGGCACCACGTCGCCTTCGATGTCTGAAGTCAGGAAAATCTGGTTGCCCCAGACAATTGGCGAAGAATGTCCGCGTCCGGGCAAGGCGGCTTTCCATTTGATGTTTTTTTCCGGGCTCCATTCGGTCGGCAGATTGGTTTCGGCGGAAACGCCTGTGCCTTCCGAACCGCGCCAGCCAGACCAGTTCGCGCCCGGCGCGGCGTCGGAGTTGAGCGGCCGAAAGACAGCAAACGAAAGCAGCGCCAGTGCCAATCCGGCGAAGATAAGAGTTGGTTTTCGAGTCATTGCAAGGTTGCTCCTGTCTTGGTGATGTGCAGGATGTTTTTTGATCACGGTCAAATGGTCAGAAAGCGAAAATTCAGAGTTTGATTTTGGGGACGAGTCCAGCGGTTTGCCGCTAGCCTTTTTTGCCAATGCAATACAGGTGCTTGTCACCGCGAATGAAGAGTTTGCCATCGGCAATGGCAATCGAAGTTCGACACGGTTCGTCAATCGAATTGGTGCCCAGCACTTCGTGCTTCGGCCCGGCTTTGATGACAAAGGTTTCGCCGTCATCGTTGGTCAACAAAATCTTGTCGTCAAACGCCACTGGCGACGCGCCATAAAATTTGGCATTCACCGGTACACGACCGCCTTCATAGACGACTTTGCCGGTTTTGGCTTCGAGGCAGGTCAGCGCGCCCTGGTCATTCATCAAATACAAATAATCGCCATACAGGATCGGCGACGGCACATAGGCCGTGCCTTTGTTGTATGTCCAGGCAATGTTTTCTGTCTTGTCGAGGTTGCCTGAGGCGCCCAGCTTGATTGCCGTGATGACTTTGGACGGATAACCAGAAGAGAGAATCGCCAGGCCGTGGCCAATGACAGGCGTCGCAATGGCGTGGCTGCGCAAGCCGCTGGCGCGCCACAGTTCCTTACCGGTGGCCGGATCGTATGAGATCAGAAATTCGTTGCCGCTGGTGACCATCTCGGTGCGGTTGCCGACTTTGACAATCACGGGCGTCGCCCAACTGCCTTGAATCGGGCGTTCGACGCGCCAGACTTCTTTGCCGGTCTTTTTGTTGAGCGCGACCATGAACGAATCTTTCGGTTTGCCCAACGACTGATCGGCCACCAGAATCACCAGATTTTCGTGCAACACGGGCGAAGTGCCCACGCCCATGCCAAAAGTGCTGATGTCGCCGATATCATTTTTCCAAAGCAGTTTGCCGTTGAAATCGTAGCAATACACGCCTTCGGAGCCGAAATAGCTGATGACGTATTTGCCATCCGTGACCGGCGTCGGCGCGGCGTAATTGCCGCGTTTGTGGCGGTAATCATAGACCGTGCCTTCGTACGAAGTTTTCTCCCACAGAATCTTGCCGCTGTCGCGATCCAGGCAGAGCGTTTTGAACGTGTGCAACCGGTTGACGCCGTCCCATTCAGGGTGCGTGAACTCTTTGTCGCCCAGCATGTGCTTGGGCGCTTTGTGCGTTTCGGGAGCCGCGCCGCCTTCGACGTCCGTGGTCAGGAAGACTTTGTTGCCCCAGATGATCGGCTGCGAAAAGCCTTTGCCGGGCAGCGCGGTTTTCCAGAGGACGTTTTTGGTTGGGCCCCATTCCGCTGGCAGGTTCTTTTCCAACGAAACGCCCTGGCTGTTGGGACCGCGCCATTGCGACCAATTGGTTGCATTGGCGGCGTCGGTTGACGAATTCTGCACGCCCAGGAGCGCCAGCAGGGAAAGCAGGAAGACGGGGGAAAGTTTGCGTACGATGCGATTCATGGATCGGGTTCTCCTGTACTATTTTGCGGCCTTCGATTTGGTGGCGCTGGTGTCAGCGATGCCGTAAACGTGTCCAATCGTGCGGATGAACAGCATGCCTTGCGAAATCGCCGGGGTTGCCATCATCACTTCACCCATCGGGTTGGTCGCGAGCAGTTGATATTCCTTGCCTGCTTTGACGACAAAGACATCGCCATCTTCACCCGCCAGATACAGTTTGCCATCGGCTGCGATTGGCGACGCGGAAAACGCGTTGGACTGTCCGGCGGCGCGTTGCTGGTAAATCCGTTCGCCGCTTTTGGCGTCGTAACAGGTCAACACACCGTTGTTGGAACACGTGTACAAATAATCGCCATAGACAATCGGCGTTGGCATATAGGTGCCGCCGCGCTTTTTGCTCCAGGCGATATGATCATTTGTTTCTTTGCCTTCGGCCAGGGTGATGTCGCCCGTGGCGGTCGGTTTGATGGCGTAAATCGGTTGAATGGGCGGATAGCCTGCCGTGACAAATACCAGATCGTGACCAACGACGGGCGTGCCGACGGTGACTTCAGAATTGCCGGACAGTTCAAAGACTTCTTTGCCCGAAGCCGGATCATAGCCGCGAATGCGTTTGGTGGCGTTGGTGACGATCATCGTCTTGTCTTTGCTTTCAAACACGGTCGGCGTACCCCAGGAGGGAATTTCGTCGCGTTTGGTACGCCAGACTTCCTTGCCGGTTTTGATGTCGAAGGCGGCGATGAAGGCGTTCTTTTGCGTATCGCATTGGACGATGACCTTGCCCTGGTAAATGATCGGTGAACTGGCCATGCCCCATTGGTAATCCGGATCGAAAAACCAGCCGGAATCGAGCACGCCCAAATCCTGTTTCCAAATCAGCTTGCCTTTGAAATCGTAGCAATACAGCCCTTCAGAGCCGAAAAACGAGACGACATATTTGCCGTCAGTGACAGGCGAGGGCGATGCGTGCGTGGATTTGATATGGCGTTTGACCTTGGGCACGCCTTCAGTCGCGGTGCGTTCCCACAGAATTTTGCCCGTTTTCTTGTCCAGACAGAAAAGCTTCCAACTGTGTTTGGAGATGTCTTTGTCAGAATCTACGTCGCCATACAGACCGTGACGGAATTTGCCTTGTGGGGAGCTGCTGACCGCGCTGACGACAAACAATTTGTCGCCCCAGACAATCGGACTGGCGTGCGCCAAACCGGGAATCGGTGTTTTCCAGGCGATGTTGATGTTTTTTTCGGCGTCCCAGGTGACGGGCGGATTCTGGCCGTCACCGTTTCCCGCTGCGTTTGCGCCGCGAAAGCCGGGCCAGTTTTGCGCGTTGGCGGCGTTGGTTGGCCACACGCTTAAACAGGCGGCAGCCAGGCCTAACAAAAAGAAGCGCTTCATTTTCCCTCCACTTTTTTCAGGACGGTGGTTCCGTTCTGGCCTTTGAGCGACAGGCTGACAACCTTGTCACCTTCAAAAGTAAAAATGACCGTCAACGGTTGTCCGTCTGGTTCAAAGGTGTGTTCCGCAATCGGCAGCAAGGCCAGATCAAAGCCATTGGAAGAGCCGATCAGCTTTCCATCCTTGACCTTCACATTCAGTTCAACTTGTTCGTTTTTGAATGTTCCTTCGTAACGCGGCAACAATTCCGGCGCCAGCTTGAAATCGGATTTCGGTTTGGGCTTGGCGCCTGCTTTTTTCAACGCTTCGACGATTTCTGTCGCGCCGTTCTTTTCAGCGGTGGTCAGCCACATGGTCAGCGCTTCGGGTTTGTAACCGCCAAGCGCCAGCAACATTTGCGCCGTTTGGGGTTGTCCCTGACCGACGGCGATGTTCATTGCCATTTCTTTATTTTGCGGCACTTTTTCGACCAGCAGTTTGACGACGTCGGCGTGGTCGCGTTGCACCGCCCAGATCAGCGGCGTTGCTTTGTAAAAGGTGTCGCGAATGTTCACGTCCGCGCCGGCGTCGAGCAGCACTTTAACGACCTCGGTACTGCCGCGGTCACAGGCAAAAAACAGCGGCGTTGCCCCATACGGTGATTTGGCGTTGACGTCGGCGCCTTTGGCGAGCAGCGCTTTGACCGCCACGGCATCGCTTTTGCGCGCCGCTGCCAGGATTTCTTCATTGAGGTTGGCGGTTTGCGCCAGCGCCGCAGCGCCGCAAATCAGTAGCGTTAAACACAACAACAAGAATCTCATGTTCCCTCCACAGGTGGATAGCGTTCACAGAAATCGTATCCCGACTCTCAGGTGAAATTGCGAAAACAAGGTTGGCGCTCTCAAAATATGTATTTTTATTTCCAGTCAGATGTAGTGGGGAAGACGACCGGTACTGACCAGCAGGACAAACGAACCGTGCACATGCCAGGTTTCGGGAAAGTCGCCTTGAACTGCGGTCAGCGGCAAATTATAGTTGCCTTCTATTTGGGTCAAGCTGGTTAGGTCGCGCTGGCGGATCAATTGGGAAATTACCGCAACCGGAATCTTAGAAAAGAAGTCTTTGTGGACGTGCATTCAGTCCGTTCGTGCGTAGGAGTCTGTTTATGAAACTCTCGATCAAATACCTTCTCTCGTTGTCGCTCGCGCTCTTCGTCACCTTCGCTTTTTACTTCCAACAGGACAGTTCCGCACAATCGCCTGCGCGCGCCAAATCTGGCAGCGACTGGGCAGATTGGCGTGGTCCGTTTCGCGATGGCACTTCCTTGGAAAAAGGGCTGCCGGAAAAATGGTCCAAGGACGGCGATAATCTGCTTTGGAAAGCGCCCTATGGCGGACGTTCGGCTCCGATTGTGATGAATGGGCGCGTATTCATTTTCAACACTTCGGGCGAAGGCGAAACGTTGCAAGAACGCGTCATCGCGCTTGACGCTGAAACCGGCAAGCTGCTCTGGGAATACAAGTTCAATGTGTATTCCAGTGACGTGCCGCCGCGTCGCGCTGCGTGGTCGTCGCCGGTGGGCGATCCGGTCACGGGCAACGTGTATGCCTTTGGCGCGTGCAACGAACTGGTGGCGCTGTCGTTTGCTGGCAAGCTGTTGTGGCAGCATTCGTTGACGGATGAGTTTGGCGCGTGGACGACCCACGGCGGACGTACAGTTTCTCCGATCGTCGAAGGCAATCTGGTGATTGTCAGCACCGTCACCGATGGATTTGCCGACATCGCTTCGCGGCGTCATCGCTATTACGCGTTTGACAAACTGAGCGGCGAAACCGTGTGGGTTAGTACGCCCGGTGGACGTCCGTATGACACAACGTATTCGACACCGGTCGTCACCACGGTTGACGGCACACGCGTGTTGGTCGCGGGCGGCGGTGATGGATCGGTCAGCGCTGTCAAAGTTGCGACGGGCGAACCGGTGTGGAATTTCCCGATGTCGAAACGCGGCGTGAATCCCGGCGTGGTGGTCAAAGACGGCATTGCCTATGTCAGTCATCAGGAAGAGAACATTGACTCCAACGAAATGGGCATGCTGGCCGCGATTGATTTGCGCGCCAAAGGTTCCATTACCAAAGCTTCCAACGCCGACAAAATCAAATACGCGATTTACAACTACCAGCTCGGCCCGGCTTCGCCTGTGATTGACGGCGACCTGATTTATTTCGTGGACGCGGGCGCGAACCTGTTCGCTTTTAATCGCGCTGATGGCAAAAAAGTCTGGGAACAGAATTTAGGCACCATCCAAAAAGCGTCGCCGATTTTGGCCGATGGCAAAATTTATGTCGGCACGGAAAACGGAACCTTCTACATCTTGAAACCGACGCCGACCGGCTGTCAGGTGCTCGACAAGGAAGAACTGGAACCGATTACCAAAGAAAGTCTCAAAACCGATTCGGGCGACGAAGCGGTGGCGGCCAACGAACAGATCATTGGCGGCGCGGCGGTTTCGCGCGGGCGCATTTATTTCGCTTCGACCAAACACATTTACGCCATCGGCAAAAAGAAAACTGCGCCGCTGCCGCCCGTCATCGAAAAAGCTGACGTGGCTCCGGCGGACGCCAAAGTCGCTCACGTCCAGGTCGTCCCGGTTGATCTGGTGATGCAGCCCGGTGTGGCCAAAACATTTAAGGTCAATCTGTTTGATGACAAAGGCCGGTTCATCAAATCCGAAACCGGCGCGACTTGGGCAGTTGAAGGGGTGAAAGGCAATCTGGCCAACAATCAGTTCACGCCTGCGGCGGACAGCGCGTTGCAAGGCGGTACGCTCAAAGCCACAGTCGCCGGAGTCACAGGCATTGCGCGCGTTCGCGTCATTCCTGCTTTGCCGTACACCGAAGACTTCAGCAAAGTCGCAGTGGATCAGGCTCCGAGCTATTGGCTGAACGCCGGTGGCCAGCCGATCAAATACACGGTGCGCGAAGTGGACGGCAACAAAGTCCTGGTCAAGAAACCTGACAACGGCATTTTCAAACGTACGCGCTCGCCGTTTGGGGCCGTCGTAACGGCGAATTACACGGTGCAAGCTGACATTCGCGGCGTTGAACGTCGCCGTCAGATGGGCGATGCGGGCGTTGTCGCACAACGGTACGAGTTGGTGCTGTTTGGCAACATTCAAAAAGTGGAGTTGCGTTCGTGGCAGATCGAACCCGCGCGGAAGTTTGATAAACCGTTCGCGTGGAAAGCCAACACCTGGTACACCGTGAAACTGGAAGTGCAAAACCTGCCCGGCGGCAAAACGCGCGCGCGCGGCAAAGTCTGGCCTGCGGGCGAGGCAGAACCTGCCGCCTGGCTGATTGAATGGACAGACCCGATTGGAAACCGGCTGGGCAGCGCAGGCATTTTCTGCGACAGCGCCAATGAGGTTTTCTTCGACAACATCAAAGTCACGCCGAACAAATAACCGCTTGTATGAAGCTACGCTTCTGAATGGCAAATGGAGTCTGTATGAAATTCGGGAAATCGAACTCGACAAAAGTTTTGGCTGCAATCATTTTGGCGGTGCTGGCCGTCGCGTCCTGGCAAATGCGTTCGGCTGCGGCGTTGGGCGATCCGGGCAATGGCGATTGGCCGATGTGGGGTGGCACGCCCGACCGCAACATGGTTTCGAATATGAAAGGTTTGCCGACCACCTGGGACGTGGCCAAAAAGACCAACGTCAAATGGGTGGCCGCTATCGGTTCGCAAAGTTACGGCAATCCGACCGTCGCGGGCGGACTGGTGTTCGTCGGCACCAACAACGAAGGTTTGCGCGATCCGAAACAGCCGAACGACCGCGGCGTCGTGATGGCGTTTGACGAAAAGACGGGCGAATTTGTCTGGCAGATCACGCACGAAAAACTTTCCGCCGGGCGCGTCAACGACTGGCCGTTTCAGGGCGTGGCCTCTTCTCCGGCGGTTGAAGGCGACCGGCTGTATTACGTCTCGAACCGCGCCGAACTGATTTGCGCCGACACCAAAGGCTTCACCGATGACGAAAACGACGGCCCGGTCAAAGACGAAAAATTCACCGGCAAAAAAGACGGCGACATTGTCTGGCGCTTCGACATGATCGAAGAAGTCGGTGCGCATCCGCACAACCTGGCGAATTCTTCGCCGGTGATTTGGGGCGACCTGATTATCGTCAGCACCTCCAACGGTCAGGACGAAAGCCACGTCAACATTCCTTCGCCCAAAGCGCCTTCGATGATTGCCATCAACAAAAAAGACGGCAAACTGGTTTGGGAAGTAAACAACGTCAATGACAAGATTTTGCATGGCCAATGGTCATCGCCCGCAGTCGGCAAAATCGGCGATGTCGTGCAAGTCGTGGTCGGTGAAGGCGACGGTTGCGTGCGCGGTTATGAAGCGCTGACTGGCAAATTGCTCTGGTCGTTCGACACCAATCCGAAAGAAAGCGTCTGGCCGAAAACACGCAACGAGATCATTGCTACGCCGATCATTTACGACAACAAGGTTTACATCGCCAACGGCCAGGACCCGGAACACGGCGAAGGCGTCGGCCATGCCTATTGCATTGACGGCAGCAAACGCGGCGACATCACCAAAACCGGCGTCGTTTGGCATTTCGACAAAATCCGCCGCTCGATTTCGACGCCCGCGCTGGCTGACGGGCTGTTGTATTACCCGGATTTCAGCGGCTTCCTGCATTGCCTGGATGCCAAGACCGGTCAGGAACTGTGGCAACACGATATGTTTGCCGCGATTTGGGGCTCGCCGTTGGTGGTTGACGGCAAAGTTTATTTGGGCGACGAAGACGGCGATGTCGTCATTCTGGCTCACGGCAAAGAGAAAAAACTGATCGGCGAAATGAACATGGGCAGTTCGGTGTATTCCAGCCCGGTGCCGGCCAATGGCGCGCTGATCATCATGAATCGCAACCAGGTGTTTTCGCTGGCGGTTGGCGCTGGCGGCGAAGCTGCCAAAGCTCCCAAAGCGGGACAATAAGCAATACAAGTTAATCACCACAGGCGGGATAGCATTCTTGAGCGAATGTTATCCCGCTTCTGTTATGGCCAGGTGAAAATTAAGTTATGACGCGCATCCGACTGATTCATTGGAAAGCCGAAGACGCTGCCGAACGAATTGCCAAGCTCGAAGCTGCCGGGTATGAAGTCGAGTACAGCGAGCTGGATGGCGATGGGTACAAGGCGCTGAAGAACAATCCGCCGACTGCCTTCGTGATTGATCTGTCGTACAGGTTTTCGCACGGTATGGAAATCGGCACCAGTTTGCGCAGCGCCAAAACCACGCGCGCCGTACCGCTGGTGTTTGTCGCCGGTGAACCGGAAAAGGTCGAGCGTCTGAAAGGCATTCTGCCGGACGCGACCTATACCACGTGGAGCAAAATCCGCGGCGCGCTGAAGGCTGCCATCGCCAAGCCTCCGGCAAATCCCGTCAAACCGGCATCGAACCTCGCAGGATATTCCGGCACACCGTTGCCCAAAAAACTTGGCATCAAGGAAAACATGACAGTTGCCTTGGTCAATGCGCCCCAAGACTTTGACGTGACCTTGGGCGAACTGCCTGCGGGCGTCACGCTGAAGAAAAAAGCCACCGGCAAGGAGCCGCTCATCGTCTGGTTTTTGCGCATGCGCATTGAACTGGAAGACCGCATCAACGAAATGCGCGACCTGACGGGCGAGGGCGGTATCTGGCTGGTGTGGCCAAAACAGGCTTCAGGAATGAACACCGATTTAACGCAAACCATCGTGCGCGAAACCGGTTTGGCCGCCGGGTTGGTGGATTACAAAGTCTGTGCCGTGGACGCCACCTGGTCAGGTTTGAAATTCGCGGTGCGCAAAACGAAATGAGTCTCGCTGGCTAACGAAGACGAGCGATTTTTTTGCTGTTTGCCTTGTTCATGCTGCTTGTTCAGGCTGAAGGAATGAGTCACGCCCACGGTCTTCTTTGACCGGAAACAAGAGCAGGTGACGAATGAAATGCGGTTACCCATAACAAACCATCAACTTGTCCAATCTTGACTTCGCGTCAGCTCAAGAGGCCCTATGAAAAAGATTGTGTTGCCCGGAATCCTTGCTGGTCTCGCTGTTTTTGTTTGGAGCTTCATTTCACACATGGTTTTGCCGCTGGGGGAAATCGGTGTCAAAGCCGTCGGCGCAAACGAAGATGTCGTACTCAGTGCGATGAAAGGCACGCTGACCGAACCCGGCTTTTATATGCTGCCCGGTGTTGAGATGAAAACGGCGACGCCCGAACAACTCGCGGCGCAACAGGCCAAGTGGAAAACCGGTCCGACAGCGGTGGTGATATATAACCCCACTGGCTGGGATGCGATTTCGCCCGGGCAATTGCTGCGTCAGTTGGCATTTCAGATCGTTTGCGGATTGATCGCCGCGTTTGCCGTCTCGCTGACGGTTGCTTCGCTGCTCAGTCGCGCTCTGCTGGTGACGTTGATGGGAGCATTTGCGTGGTTGACGGTGAACGTTCCGCATTGGAACTGGTACGGCTTCCCGGCGAATTTCACCTTGGCGCAAGGCGCAGATCATTTGATTGCCTGGTTGATTGGCGGATTGGTCATCGCCTGGATGATCGGGCGTACGGAAAAGAAATAACACACGATGGAGTCATTCGATTTTCACGCGCAAACGCGTCTGGTGTTTGGCTTGGGCGCGTTTCAGCAGTTGGGAGAGTTGGCGCGCGAACTCGGGTTCACGCGCACGTTGCTGGTGGCTGATGCCGGAATGGTGGCTTGCGGGTATGTCGCCGACGCCACCAAACTTCTGAGGGCTGCGGGCATCGCCGTCACTCATTTTGGCGAATTCGGCGAAAACCCCGATACGGCAATGGTCGAAGCCGGGCGCGTGGTTGCCGCCGAGGCTGGCATTGATTCGCTCGTTGCGCTGGGCGGCGGCAGTTCGCTGGATTGCGCCAAGGGCATCAACTTTGTGTTGTGCGGTGGCGGTTCGATGCGCGATTACTGGGGGCACGGCAAGTTTTCTGCCAAACCCGGCGTCAAGCCGATGTTGCCGATGATCGGCGTGCCGACCACGGCGGGCACGGGCAGCGATGCGCAATCGTTCACGCTGATTTCCGACGCTGAAACGCACGCCAAGATGGCGTGCGGAGACGAACAGGCGGCTTTCAGGATCGCGTTGCTTGATCCGGCGCTGACGTTGACGATGCCGACCAGCTTGACGGCAATCACTGGGTACGATGCGTTGTCGCACGCGGTCGAAAGTTACGTCACAAAAAAGCGCACGCCGTTGTCGCAGATGCTGGCGCGCGAAGCCTGGCGTTTGCTGTCGGCAAATTACGAGCGTGTGTTGCAGGAACCGCAACACCACGAAGCGCGCGGCGCAATGTTGCTGGGCGCGTATTTCGCCGGGCTGGCGATTGAAAATTCGATGTTGGGCGCAACGCACGCGTGCGCCAATCCGTTGACCAAACACTTTGGCGTGACGCACGGCGTCGCGATTGGCGTGTTGCTGCCGCACGTTGTGCGTTGGAATCGCGACGTTGTCGCCGCGCAATATGCCGCGCTGGAACCCTCTGTCAACGGCAACGCCGCCGAAGCGCTGGCCCAGCGGTTAGAGTCATTGCGTCGCGCAGGCGGATTGCCCGCGAGTTTGCGCGCGCTGAACGTTGCGCAAACTGATTTACCCCTCTTGGCCGAAGAAGCGGCGAAACAGTGGACAGGAAGTTTCAATCCACGTGACTGGCATATCGAAGGAGCAATGGAGGTCTACGAAAACGCTTATGACTACGTTTGAAAAGCAAAAGGCAAACGGCAAACGGCAACACACAAAAGGACGGAACCGGCTTTTCTTTGTTTGCTGTTTGCTCTTTGGTTTTTACTTTTTGATTTCCCAGCCGGTTCTGATCACCAACCGCGCCGTCGCGGCACAAACCGCCGATGCGTGGCCGCAATTTCGTAACACCTATAACCTGACCGGGGTGGCGGTTTCGACGGTGCCCGACAATCTGAAATTGCTGTGGACGTTTGATGCGGGCGACATCATCGAATCAAGCCCCGCGATTGCCAACGGCACGGTGTATGTCGGTACCGGCAAAAACGAATTGCTCGCCGTGGATTTGCAATCCGGCAAAGCGCGCTGGCGGTACAACACCAGAGAACCGGTGGGAGAGTCTTCGCCCGCGGTCGGCGGCGGGATGGTGTTTGTCGGTGATCTGTCGGGTGTCTTTCACGCGGTGAATGCCGCAGACGGCAAAGGCGTGTGGAGTTACAAGACGGGCGGCGAAATCAAATCTTCGCCGGTGATTGTGGGCGACCGCGTGTTGATCGGTTCGTATGACGGGACGTTGTATTGCTTCAACACGCGCGACGGCAAAACGCTGTGGACGGTGAAAACGGAAAATTACGTGCACGCCACGCCTGCCGTGATTGACGGCATCGCCTTTACCGCAGGCTGTGACGAAATCTTTCGCGCGATTCGCGTCAGCGACGGCAAAGAGATGTGGCGCATGTCGGCGGGCGGTTATACGGGCGCTTCGCCGGTGATCATCAACCAGATGGCGTATTTCGGAAATTTCAACAACGAAGTCGTCAGCCTGAATTTGCGCACCAAACGTCAGGCCTGGTTGTATACGCATCCGCAACGGCAATTTCCGTTTTACTCTTCGGCGGCGTTTCTGGACGGCAAGCTCGTGCTCGGCGGACGCGACAAACTGGTGCATTGCCTGAATGCCGCGACGGGCAAAGCGATCTGGACGTTCCAAACGCGCGCGCGCGTGGAATCGTCCCCCGCGATTGCGGGCGGCAAAGTCTATGTCGGATCGAATGACGGACGGTTTTACGTGTTGGATTTGGCCAAAGGTACCAAGCTGTGGGAATTCAATGCGGGCGGCGCGGTGTCGGCCTCACCAGCGATTGCCGCTGGCCGCGTCGTGGTCGGCGATCAAAACGGCAAACTGTATTGCTTTGGCTAAGGCTTCGCGCTTTGGCGTATCGGGCGGGGCCGTCCTTTGTCCTTGTCTTCACCGGATTGTTTCAGGGGACGGGGCGGCGCCGTCGCGGGGATGACTTGTTTCAAGCTGCTAATGCGTTCCTGCGTTTGCCCACCATTGCTTTGTTGTTGCACCGTCTCAATCAGGCGGTTGACTCGCTCAAGGTTGGTTTCTGACTGATTCGGCTGACTCTGCCAAGAGCGCTCCAGCACCAGCAGGGAATTGATGATTCCGCTCTTGTTGCTGATTTGCGTTTCTGCCTTATCCAGCACAACGGGAACCAGCGTCGGGTAATCCTTCCAATTGTTGATCAAGGTTGTTGTCGCGGCGATGCGCGTTCCACGGTCAGAGTCGAACATTTGTTCGACCAGTTGCGCGCATTGTTTGTCGTTGTCTGGCGAAACGGCGCGTGATTTGGCGACAGGTTTTTCCTGCAATGCCGCCAGGAATTTTTGCGCTTCCGCGCGTTTTTCGGACGCTCCGCCCAATTCCAGGAATTTGTTGAAATCAGCTTCCGCGTTCGCTTTATCGCCTTTTTGCAGGTACACCGTGCCACGATAGAAATACGCATCGTTGTTGGTCGGCGAAATTTCGATGGCCTGGTTAAGACGATCAATTGCGCCTTGCGTATCTCCTTCGGCAGAGAGCTCTACGGCGTCGGTTACATTTCCTGACGATTGGCGCAACAGGGTGGTTTCCGTCACCTGCAATTGAATCTGAAAGAAGAATAAGCTGATGACCGCCAGCGCAATGCACGAGATAAAGATAATGCGGCGGGCCAATTGCCAATGGCGGCTTTTATCCAGAAAGGCCATGGCGTCTGAAAAAGCGAACCCGGCTTCGTAACGCCGCGCCCATTCGGCGGTTGGTTGCGCGCCCTTGCGCCATTTCAGCGCCAAGGCCAGATCAGGGTCTTTCAACAGCGAGGCTTCCTTGTTTTGGTAGCGTTTGGCCGTATCGGCAATGCGCAAATAAATCCTGCGCCAACGCGCCTCCTGATTCATCCACAGCC
>JAEUQO010000471.1 GCA_016789605.1 Acidobacteriota bacterium | reverse complement strand
TGGTCATAGCGCGCAAGCCGTTCGCGTGCCGCTTTCAAATCGTTTTCGGCCAGGCTCAATTCTTCGCGCGCTTGCTCGACGCCTTTTTCGCTTCCGGCGCGGTCGCGCAACAGCTGTTCTGCGCGATTGAAGCGAATGCGCGCGGCATCCACCCGCGTCCGGGCGTTTAGCGCTTCGCGCTCAAGCTGTAGGCGTAAATCGCGCTCTGGCGCGAGCAGTGGCGTCAGCCGAAACAGCACTTGTCCTTTTCGAACCGACATGCCGACTGATGGCAGCGCATCAGACAGCAGCGTTCCGCCGACAGGAGACGACACGCTGATGGTGCGATCTGGCGGCAACGTCACCTCACCGGCAAAAGAGCGCGTTTGCGCAACATGTTCTTTCGTTACCGGCACGGTCATCACACCAAGCCGCTCTTCGGCTTTTGGCGAAAGCTTGACGGTCGCCAGTTCCGATTCTTTCACGGCATTCTCGATCTTGGCTGCGGGCGCAGCCTTCTGACTTTCTGCTGCCTGTGGTTGGGCGCAACCAGACAAGCCCACCGTGAGGATGACAACGACGACGATAAACAATGGTTTTGCGTTCATGGGATTTGTTGGGAATGAGTGAAAGCCGAATTTAGCGCGTTGCGAACAGCCGTCTGCCGATGCTGCGTTCGAGCGCGACGAACGCGCGCGCAATCGCCAGTTGATAATCGGCTTCGCGCAATCGTTCGTCGGAATAGCGCCGGGCGGATTCGAGGACAAACAGATAGGCGACATCGCCCGAGCGGTAGGCCGCTTCTGCCAGCCGGATGTCTTGTGCCAGTGGCGGCAGCACACGCGTGCGCCAAAGGTCGTGCGCCGCACGCGCCTGTGTGAACAGCGTATAGGCTTCTCGTACTTCCGCAATGATGCGTTGTCGCGCCGCAATCAGTTGTTTGGCGGCGCGTTCGATTTCGGCTTCGGCGCGCGAAATGTTGCCCTGGTTCCGGTTAAAAATGGGCAGGTCAATTAACAACCCCGGCCCTTGCTCAAACCCGTTCGCGCCGCGCCCATATTCCTTGGCGATGGCCATGACGTTCACAATCCGTGAACGTTCCCATTTCGCCCGTGCACCCGCGGCTTCGATGGCCAATTCACCTGCTTTTAGTTCTGGCCGGGCAGCCAGCGCCTGTTTGAGCAGTTCGTTGAGTGGGACTGATTCCGCCGCCGCAGGCGAATTGTCGTTTGAGGCAGCACTGCTCGTGACTGTGGATGTGTTAATGAACTGCGCTGCTGGCGGGCTGAGATCAAGCGTTGGGGCAATCAGCGTCAGCGTCACCTCTTCATTGGCAAAACCGAGCACGCTGCGCAATCGCTCTTTGGCCGTCACAACGTCTTGGGCCAATCTGGCCGCGCGCTCTTCTGCCAGTTGGGCTTCGGTTACAGAAGCGTTGGTTTCCAGTTCACTGATGTCGCCCGCGCGAAAGCGCGCCTTGACGAGCACGGCGATTTCGCGGCGTTCACGAACGATTTCGTCCGCTACTCCGGCCCGTGTTTGCGCCGCCGCATATTCCGCAAACGCCAACCGCACATCGCGCGCCAAATCCAGGGCGCGGATGACCAGCGTTTCGCTCACGCGTTCTTGTTCCAACCTGGCGGCGGTTACGCGCCGAGGCCGTTGCCAGATGGCTTCAATCGGCCAGTTGGCAACCGCTTCCAAAATGCGGAAGCTGAACGGAAAGATCATCGTCAGTTGCGGGTTGGTCAACAATCCAGCCTGAATCACATCGGCGCGCGCCAATCCCAGCGTTGCCAGCTCGGCTTGTAGCGCCGGGTGATTCCACAACGCAATGGCCACGGCTTCGTCTTCCGTCAAGCCATCCTCCAGGAGAACACCAACAGGCAGGCGAACACCTGTGGGCATGGTGGCTCGCTCTGAAGTGGACGCAGGAGCCAGTTTATGCCCGGTGCGTGCCTCTACTTCTTTTGACACATCAATCTGCGGAGCTTTCGTCTGCGCCCGGCTCAGCGTCGGAAGCAGCGTCCACAGTAACAACAGCGCCAGCCATTTCATTAGCTTCATCAGTTTTTGCTCGTTCTCGAAATTGAATGCACCCTTGCGCGGTATGCGCTCTGACGCTAGCAAAAACCAGATAAACAGAAGATTACAAAACGAGCGGGTGGTGCGAATGCCGAGCTAGGCGTTTTCGGCTGTGGCGGAGGGAGACGGTAGCGTCACGACAAACACGCTGCCGTTTGCGTTGGATTGGCGTAAGGTCAGGGTTCCGGCATGCGCTTCGGCAACCCAGCGCGCAATTGCCAGTCCCAAGCCAGCGCCGCTTGCGCCGTTTGCGGTTTCGCTGCGCGCGCGGGCTTTGTCCACGCGATAGAAGCGCTCAAAAATATGTGGTTGGGCTTCGGGCGGAATGCCAGAACCGGTGTCTGCAACGGTGATTTCATAGGCCGACGTTTGCTGTGCCAGTTGCACACGAACCACGCCGCCAGTCGGCGTATGTTTGACCGCGTTGTCCAGCAAGTTGAGCAGCATTTGGCGCAGCAATCCTTCATCGCCGTGGAATGGTGTTTCCTCGGTAAGCGCAGTCTCAACCGTGACGCCTTTGCGCGCCGCAAGCACAGCGGCTGCGCGTGCGGTCGAATGCAACAGTTCGTCGAAATAGAAATCGCTATATTCCAGTGTGCGTTGCCCGGCGTCGGCGCGCGCAAGTGTGAACATGTCTTCGACGATGCGCGTCAGGCGACGTGACTGTTCATTTACGATGGCCAAGGCTTGCTGGCAATCGTGTGTTTCCGGCGCAGCGTCGTGACTGGCAGCGGATTCTTCCAGGGTGACTTCGGTTGCCGTGCGGATCACGTACAAGGGCGTGCGCAGCTCGTGTGACGCGTCGGCCATAAATTGGCGCTGTTGCGCAAACGCGCGTTCGAGCCGGGTCAGCAAGCTGTTGAAGGTCACCGCCATACGGCCAAGCTCGTCGCGCGGATTGGCAACCGGCAAGCGTTCTGACAGGTTTTCCGCACCGATTTGTTCTGCGCGCGCGGCGATTGTCGCGACCGGCGCCAGGCTTTTCCGCGCCAGAAACCAGCCGCTGACGCCTGCCAGCAAAACAGCCAGCGGAATGATCAGCAAGAACACCTGCCCCAGCGCTTCCATTTCCTCGCGGCTTTGTTCCAGTGAATGCGCCACGACAATGAGGTTGGGCGCAGCGTTGGTTGCCGGGACTACTCGTTGTGCGGCAATTCGCACGCCGTTTTCTGTGTTGTCCTGTGGGAGTGGCAACGTCCAATAGCGCGCCGTTTCGGAGACTTCTGCCGGAAGAGTTGGCAAGGCCGCTTGCGTCGAGCCGAAGCGGGTTTCGGCCAGCAACTGTCCGTCTGCCGTATAAACCGCGAGCGCGGTTTGTGGATAACGCAGCTCAGCCACGGTGTTGCGCGCGGCTTCCAGTTCGGTGTCGCCTTCGGCGCGCTCATAGGCCAACAGGTGTTTCATGGCCGCCAGCGCCGCATCTATGCCGGCGTCTGTGCGTCGTTGCAGATTGCGCGCCAGCAACGCATACACCCCTGCGCTGAACACGAGCAACACCAACGCCAGCACGCCAGCGTGCCACAGCGTCAATCGTATGCGCATGGAATCCAGCATTGGTTTATTCGCTTTCCACCGCCAGCACGTAACCCATACCGCGCCGCGTGTGAATCAGTTTTGGTTCTCGTCCTTCATCCAGCTTGCGCCGCAACCGTTGCACGTACACTTCGATGGTATTGGAAAACGGATCGAAGGTTTCGTCCCAGACGTGTTCGGCGATTTCGCCGCGTGTCACGACTGTGCCTGCGCGGCGCGCCAGATATTCCAGCAACGCATATTCCTTGTTGGTCAGCGCGATTCGCGCTGTTCCGCGAAAAACAGTGCGCGATTGAGTTTCGAGTCTGAGGTCAGCCAGTTGAAAGTTTTCGGGTCTCAGCGCCGGGCCACGTCGCAACAGCGCTCTGACGCGCGCCAGCAATTCCTGGAAATCGAACGGCTTGACCAGGTAATCGTCGGCCCCGGTATTCAGCCCGGCGATGCGATCTTCCACTGCATCGCGCGCCGTCAGCATCAGCACCGGCACGGCAGAGCCCGCCGCGCGCAGTTCGCGGCAGATGCTGAAACCATCTTTTAGCGGCAACATCACGTCGAGAATCAACAGGTCGTAATCGTTCACGCTCGCTTGATAGCTGGCCTCTTCGCCATTGGCGGCAACATCCACGGCATAGGCGTAACGGCGCAACCCTTTGGCCAACATGCGGGCGGCATCCGGTTCGTCTTCAACCAACAACACACGCATCGTGACATCCTCGGAGCAAAACTGTGCGGACAACAAATACAGCAGATTGGGGCTGAGCGGTTCGTACGGGGACGCTTCAGCGCGCTCAGCGGGCAAAGCATACCACCTTGCGTAACGGTGTTCAGCCGCTGCCTGGGCGGAAATTTTCCCCACGCCGCCTACGCTTTTTCCGCGCCAAGCCGCGAAAATCCCCAGAACTTTGCCGTAAATCCCGCCTTTGGCTGCAGTTTGTTAGTGGCATAACGGTTGCACTTCGGCACAGCGTCGTTGCGTTTATGTGAGATCAATCGGCAACTCAATGCAGTAAGGAGGTATTGCAATGAAACCACAACAAGCACTGGAAAATACGCAACCGGTCGTCACCGAAAAAACTGCCACGACGCCGTTGTTTGTCGAGGCGGACACTTTGCTGACACGTGTGGAAGACCTGACCAAATCCATTGCCCGACGCGCCTATGAATTTTTTGAAGCGCGCGGACGCGAAATCGGCAACGAAGTGGAAGATTGGTTTCGCGCTGAAGCCGAGCTCCTGCGCCGTGTGCCGGTGACAATGAAAGAAGACGAACGTCAATTCACCTTGCAAGCCGAAGTGCCTGGCTTCAAAGCCGAGGAAATCAAGCTCAGTGTTGAACCGCAGCGCTTGATCATCGAAGGCAACAGCGAACAGGCACGCGAAGAAAAATCGGAAACGGAACCGGAAAAGGTCGTCTTTTCCGAGCGGCGCAGCAATCGGTTTTTCCGCAGCGTGACGTTGCCCGCGGAAATTGACGCAAGCAATGTCACCGCCAATCTGAAAGATGGCGTGCTGGAAATCACGATGCCGAAAGCGCCCGCGCGCAATGCCGTCGGCGTCGAAGTCAAAACCGCCTAGATGTCAGCCTGGCTGGGGGTCTGGTTGAGGGCAAACCCGGTCGGGCAGGATAGAAAGCAATTCGCCACAGAGTCGCGGGAGCACACACGAACTGCTTCGCGGTTTGGCTCAGCGGCTCTGTGGCAGGGAGCGTTGCTGTAACAAGCGAGTTGGCAAGTCAGATGACAGCGGAGGTGACCAATGATGACTTATAAATCAGATGAGGCCTTGCAGGGGGAAGTGATGTTTCAGTTGGGCTGGGATTCACGCGTCAAACAAACAGAAGTCGGCGTGACCGTCCACGGGGGAATTGTGACATTGACGGGCACCGTTGACAGTTACGCGAAAAAGCTGGCGGCGCAACAGGCGGCGCATCGCGTGTCAGGTGTGCTGGATGTCGTTAATGATCTCGAAGTGCAGGTGCCCGGCGATCAAATCCACGATGACAATGACATTGCCGCTGCGTTGCGTCACGCCTTGGAATGGAACGTGCTCGTGCCAGCCAACAAGATTCAATCCACCGTGAGCAATGGTTGGGTCACGTTGAAAGGCGAGGTCGAATACTATCGCGAACGCGTGGACGCCGAACGCGCAGTTTCTGTTTTGCCGGGCGTGCGCGGTGTGATTAACAACATCAGAGTGATTGTGCCGGTCGAACCGGAGCGCGTGCAGTTTTTGATTGAAGATGTGCTGGAACGCCGCGCTGATCGCGAAGCCAGCCGCATACGCGTCAAAGTAGACGCGGGAGAAGTCACCTTGACCGGCGCGGTCAATTCCTGGGACGAAAAGAAGGCGATTCTTGGGGCGGTCAGTCATGCGCCGGGAGTAACCGACGTACGGGATCATCTTTTTATTGACCCCTACAACTTGCGGTTTGAAGTCGCCAGAGCATTTTGACGCGGTTGGTATGAGCAGACAGATCGTCATCTTACAGGGGCATCCTGATCCGCAAGGCGGACATTATGACCATGCACTGGCTGACGCATATGCCCAGGGTGCACAGCAAGCAGGGCATCAAGTCAGCCAGATTGAGATTGCCAAACT
>JAEUQO010000449.1 GCA_016789605.1 Acidobacteriota bacterium | reverse complement strand
CGGTCATCGCCGACAACCGCACACGTTTTATATGGGCGCAACCGGCGGAGGCGTTTGGAAATCCACCGATGCCGGGCAGAGTTGGCAAAACGTCTCCGATGGATTTTTCGAGACGGCTTCGATTGGCGCGATTGCCGTCGCGGAATCCGATGCGAATGTGATCTATGTCGGCACGGGCAGCGCCGCCATTCGCAGCAATGTGATTTTGGGCAAAGGCGTGTACAAATCCACCGATGCGGGCAAAACCTGGACGCCCGTCGGATTGCGCGAAGCCGGGCAGATTGGTTCGGTGAAAGTTGACCCGCGCGACGCCAATGTCGCGTATGTCGCCGCACTCGGCCAACCCTTCGGAGCCAACGCCGAACGCGGCGTCTTCCGCACCAAAGATGGCGGCAAGACGTGGCAAAAAGTTCTGTTCATCAACGACCGCACCGGAGCCGTTTCGCTGGCGCTGAATCCGGCGAATCCGAATGAGTTGTATGCCGGTTCGTGGCAAGCCGTCCGCAAACCGTGGACGATTGTCAGCGGCGGGCCTGCGGCGGAATGCGGCATTTACAAAAGCACGGACGGCGGCGACACCTGGAAGCATTTGGACAATGGATTGCCGAAGGGCTTGATCGGGAAAGTCGGCTTGGACATCAGCGCGGCAAATCCGCAGCGAGTTTACGCTTTGTTGGAAGCTTCCGACGGACAAGGCGGTGTTTACCGTTCGGAAGATGCGGGCGCGAGTTGGACGCTGATTAACAAAACCGGCGGCTTGATCGCGCGACCGTTTTATTACACCTACATCAACGCCGATCCGAAAAATGCCGACGTGGTATATGTCAATAACTTGGCGTTCTACAAATCCACGGATGGCGGCAAAAGCTTTCGGCCAATTTCGACTCCGCACGGCGACAATCAAGGGATGTGGATCAATCCCGACAATCCCGAAATCTTCATTCAATCCAACGACGGCGGAGCCAACGTTACGCTGAACGGCGGACGAAGCTGGTCAACCATCTACAACCAACCAACGGCAGAGATTTATCAGATCGCCGTGGACAATCAATTTCCATATTCGGTTTACGGCGCGCAGCAAGACAACACAACGGTGATTGTGCCGAGCTTGCCCGCGACGATGGAACGTGCCGACGATCCGATTCAGTTGTGGAAACAAGGGCCAGGCTGCGAAACCGGGCCGATTCTGCCCAGCCCTCTGAATCCGAACATCGTGTACGGCGCGTGCAAAGGCGAGTTTTACCGCACGAATTTCGAGACCGGCCAGACCGTCAGTTACTGGGTGCATCCGCAAAACCGGTATGGCCACAATCCCAAAGACATTCTGTATCGCTTCCAGCGTGTCTCGCCGATGGAAGTTTCTCCGCACAATCCCAAAGTTCTCTATCACTGTTCGCACGTTGTGCATCGTTCGACTGACGAAGGCGTGACGTGGCAAGTCGTCAGTCCCGACCTGACCGCGAACGAACCCGACAAACAAGTCATCAGCGGCGAACCGATCACGCGCGACATCACAGGCGAAGAAGTGTATTCGACGATTTACGCCTTCCGCGAATCCACGCTGGAAGCTGGCGTACTGTGGTCTGGCGCGAATGACGGGCCGGTTCACGTTTCGCGCGACAACGGCAAATCGTGGAAGAACGTTACGCCCAAAGGCTTGCCGCCCGGCGGCAGAGTTCAAAACATTGAACCTTCGCCGCATCGCAAAGGCTCGGCGTACATTGCGGTTTATCGGTATTTGCTCAACGACTGGCAGCCTTACATTTACGCGACGAACGATTACGGCGCTTCGTGGACGCGGCTGACCGACGGCAAAAATGGCATCCCGGCGAATTACCCGACGCGCGTCGTTCGTGAAGACCCGGATCGCGCAGGTTTGCTGTATGCCGGAACCGAATTCGGCATGTTCATTTCGTTCGACAACGGCAAACAGTGGCAATCGTTCCAGCAGAATTTGCCAGTGACGCCGATCACGGACATCAAAGTGCATCGCAAAGACTTGGTGCTTTCAACGATGGGGCGTTCGTTCTGGATTCTGGATAACGTTTCGCCGCTTCATCAGATCACCGATGCGGTCGCAACTTCGGCGGCGACGCTGTTCAAACCGGCGACGGCGATTCGCACGCGGCGAGCCAGCGGCGGCGGACGAAGCGGCGGCGCTTCGCCGGAATATCCCGCGCCAGCGGCGCACATTGATTATGTGCTGGCGGCGGAACCGGCAGGCGATTTGAAGCTGGAAATTCTGGACGCCGCTGACAAGGTCATTCGCACGGTAACAAGCCGCGCCGGTCGCCCTGACGCGCAGGCCAATCGCGGCGTGATGCTCGGCGATGAAGACGAAATGCGCGGGCCGCGCTTTGGCGGCGCAGCGGCCAACTTGACCAAGCGGGCAGGGCACAATCGTTTCGCTTGGGATTTCCGTTACGACGGATTTGGCCCGCTGGCATTGCCGGGCAAATATACCGTTCGACTTTCCGCTGACAGTTGGAGCCAGACACAGCCGTTGGAAGTCACGCTCGATCCGCGCCTGGCGAAAGACGGCGTGACCGTGGCCGATTTGAAAGAACAGCTCGATTTGTTGCTGGCAGTGCGCGAAACGACCGCTGACGCGCGGCGCACATTGCAACGCGTTGACGCGGGCATTCAGCAATCAGCAGGGCAAGCCGATAAACTGCAAAAGCTGCAAGGCTTGCGCGCGCAATTGGCGACGGCACAGATCACCTATCCGCAGCCGATGCTGATTGACCAGTTGGGCAGTCTGTCGCGTATG
>JAEUQO010000444.1 GCA_016789605.1 Acidobacteriota bacterium | reverse complement strand
GCAGCGGGGCCTTCAATATTTTCACCTTCAGTCGCATAGATTTTCTGGTAGACCTGACTGGCTATTACGCGCCCTGAGCGCGGCTGAGCGTGAAATGTAAAAAAGCTGAGGGCAAGCAGCACACGCTGTCTTGCCCTCAGCTTTTCATACTGTACCGCCAAGCGAGGTAACCGCTCGCTATTTAGTGAAGGTCAATCCGTGCGGCACGGCGGATTGAAAGACATAGGCAAAGAGCATCACGATCACGCCCACAATCGCCGCCAGCACGATGCTGTGCCACATCACTGCGCGCAGGATTTTGCCTTCGTTGCCGACCTGATTTGTGGCGGCGGTCGCCACCACGATGGATTGCGCGTCAATCATTTTGCCCATCACGCCGCCTGCTGAATTGGCCGACGCCATCAAAACCGGATCAATGCGCAATTGTTCCGCTGTGATGCGTTGCAAACTGCCAAACAGCGCATTTGATGACGTATCGCTGCCCGTGAGCGCCACGCCCAGCCAGCCGAGAAATGTGCCGAAGAAGGGGAAGAGCCAACCTGTTCTTGTAAACGCCAGGCCTAACACCGCATCCATGCCCGAATAGCGCGTGACAAATCCCAAACCGAGCATGCAAACAATCGCCAACACAGCAAACCGCATGCGTTTCAAGGTGTGTAGCAAGATGGAAAGGAGCTTGGCGGGCTTCAATCCCAGCAGCAAGCCCGACACCAGCGCAGCCAGAAAGGCTGCGGTGCCGGTCATGGTCAGCCAGTTGAAATCATACCGCGCGGCTTCGGGCGCGCGGTCGGCCACGACCGGTTTGTCGCGGAAGACCTGATTGTGCAACAGCGGTACATCCCAGCCCGGCGGCCCGGGACGCGGTTTGCCGTCTGGCAACGTCACCGCAAACGAAGGCGTCGTCGCGCGATTCAGCGTGCCTTTGATCGCAGGCAGCCCCCACAGCAACACGAAAATAGTCAGAATCAGAAAGGGCATCCAGGCGCGCAGGATTTGCGCGCGCGTGTAATGCTTGCGTTCCGCGACCACGGCAGCGGCTTCGTGTTTGAAACGCCAGATTGTTTTGGGCTGCCAGAAGCGCAAGAAAATCAGCATGGTCAGCAAACAGGCGGCAGCAGAGGCGATGTCCACCAGATTGCTGTCCACGAAGTTCGACCACAAAAATTGCGTGATCGCGAACGACACGCCGCACACCAGAATGGCAGGCATGACTTCGATCGTGGCGCTCCACGACGACATCACACGCACCAGCCAGAAAGGAACAATCACACTGGTGAAGGGCAAAATGCGTCCGGTCATCGCTGACAAATCCGCCAGCGGCAAACCGGTCACTGCCGCCAGCGTGTGCAGCGGCGTGCCAATCGAACCCCACGCCACCGGCGCAGTGTTGGCGATCAAATTCAAAATCGCAGCGTTGAACGGATCGAACCCCAGTCCGATCATAAACGCGCCCGAAATGGCCACCGGCGCGCCGAACCCGGCGCAGCCTTCCACAAATGCGCCAAAGGCAAACGCGACCAGCAAGGCTTGTAACCTGCGATCCTGCGAAATCGCCGCGACCGAATCTTTCATGATTTCGAATTGCCCGGTCACGACCGAGATGTCGTACAAAAACACGGCAGCCACGACGATCCAGGCGATTTTCAATCCGAAGGCCGCGCCAAACGCAAAGCTCATTCCTGACAGGGCAACCGGCATGGTGAAAACCGCGCTGGCCAGAATGATGGCAATGGCCGCGCCGATCATCGCCGCCCACTGCGGCGCCATTCCGCGCACGGCCAACAGGTAAAACAACACAATGACGGGAATCGCTGCCACCAGGGTCGAAAGCGGCCATGAATGCAGCGGGTCGTAAACTTGGGTCCAGGGCATCAGGAGGATGTTCATGGCCGCGCACTATACCGGCAGGCTGAAATTCTGTAAAACTTTTGCGCGTGCAATTTTCGTGTACTGGTGCAAAATCTGAGCGCGCAGTCCTCTCGCCGAACCATCAACGTCAGCAACCAGGAGGCAAATATGCTTCGATTACACCTTGGCCTGTGGCGTCCGTCACGCTGGATCGTTGTGCTGATCGCAACACTCAGCATTGGGGTTGGTTTTCCGATGTGGTTGAGTGCTGCCCGTCACTCATATCCTCTACAAAACACACAACCGAGCCTGGTCAGCGTTAGCGGGCGGCAATTGCTGGTTCGCCGCCGGTTGCCGGATGGCTCGCTCGGCAATCCCGAAGCCTATGTCATGCGCGGCGTGAACTGGTCGCCTGCCGGACCAACCACTCAACGCGGCAATGAAGCGCGTCGCGCGGAATTCTGGAATTGGTATGCGACCGACATTCCTTTGTTGAAGGCGATGAACGTGAACACCGTGCGGCTGTTTATACATCCCGGCATTGACGCAACGTTGGGGCCGCGCGGATTGCAGGTGCTGGACGAACTGTATCGCAACGGCATTATGGTGGTGATGACGGTGAATGAAGGCAACAGCGACGTTGCCAAGGTTTCGCAGGTTGTCAATTACTACAAACAACACCCGGCTGTGTTGCTGTGGCTGTTGGGCAATGAATGGAACGTGACGCATTGCCAGTGCAACACGCCGGGCTGCCCCAAATTGAGCGACCTGGCGCAGTACATCGAAAACACTGCTGCCGAAGTTAAAAAGCTGGATGCCAGTCATCCGGTCGCGACCAGCTACGGCGAGCTGGGTTTTTCCAGTTGCGACGCCACGCTGTTTGAAGACACGCGACGCTATGTCAATCAGGTCTGCCAAAGCGTGGATGTTTGGGGATTGAATCTCTATCGCGGCAATACGTTTGGCAATTTGTTTGCGCAATGGGCTGCGCTGAGTCAAAAGCCGATGTTCTTGTGCGAGTTTGGCACAGACGCGCTGTTTACGAATGACGCAAACTCAAGGCGTTTAGAAGGCAGCGTTCAGGCGCATTGGGATTTCAGTCTCTGGCAGGAAATCGCCGCGAATCTTTCTGCGCGCAATCCTGACAAGGTCGCGCTTGGCGGTTGCTTGTTTGAGTGGAACGACGAGTGGTGGAAGATCAATCCGCCAGGGACGCAGGAGTTTGGCGGCTATACGGATAATCCCAGCGGTCATCCTGATGGCGTAGGAAACGAAGAGTTTTTTGGCTTGGTGGATATCCAACGGCAGAAGCGCCCGGTCTACGATTTGTTCAAAGTGGCATTCGATCCGGCATACCAGCCGCGGAACGAAATTCCGCTACGTTTGGTGTCACGCGGCGCGCAGGCTGAAGAATATCCCATGCAGTACGGTGTCATACGTTTTTTCAAATCTGGCGCAAAGTTATACGAGAAGACCGGTTCACTCGGCGGGCGTGGTTTTACTGTCGTTGCGCTCAATGCCGTAAATGGCGAACTGCTGCGAGAGATCAAAACTTTTGACACCTGGAACAGCCCGGACGGACAGGTACCGCGAGCCTTCATTGCATATCTGAATAGCCTGTCCAATGGAGCATTGATTCTGTTAGGCGTGGCGGATGAAGCCGGGCTGACAGTTTTTGATAGCTGCACTCAATTGAATACGCCTTGGGCAAACGAAATGCGAAGCGCGCTGACGGCGTTGGGCAGCACCAAAATCCAGGATTACTGTTATCGCGGTTCGTGGGCGATGGCGGCAATCAAAGGCGAAGGCCGCGCTTTGCAGGAATTCGTTTCGCCTGACCAAGAAGCCGTGGTGGATTTGTTGTTTCCGGTCAGTCATTTTCCCTACGAAGGTGATTTAGCGCCTGCCAGCAGCGGCAACGGAGCCGTGACCGCAAGCGATTGGGTGCGCGCAGGCAGATTGATTGCCGGTTTGGAATCGGTGGCGTCGTTGGGTGAATTTCAGCGCCTGGATTGTGCTCCGATTGGCACCCTGGGCGACGGCAGATTGACAGTGGCGGATTGGATTCAAATCGGGCGCTATGCGGCGGGGTTGGATACGACGGTGTTGGCAGGCGGGCCAGCGACACCCGTTGCCGCTGCCGATGAGAAAGTGTCAGGGCGGCAAATGGTTCCCGGTGTTTTGCACGCGGAAATCAGTAGGGCACGGCACGGCGCAGGAAAGCCAGCGGAACATACGGTTTTGATTTCACTGACGGCGCAGGGCAGTGAAGCCGCTGTCGGATTTAGCCTGCAGTTTGATGCGCGGCATTGGCGGTTGCAGAATGTTCAACCCGGCGTCGCTGCCAATGGCGCACGCGTATTCATCAACGATGCGCAGGCAGCGCAAGGCAGGCTGGGCGTGATGCTGGCACTCACCGCCGGAGAAAATTTTTCCCCAGACCAACACCAATTGCTTGGCTTGCGCTTCACGAGTTTGAAGCCCAAGCCGGAGCCATTGGGGTTGAGCTGGGGAGATGTTCCTGTCGCACGGACGATCACCGATCAGAATGCCAATTCGCTCACCGCGCACTTTCAGTTGCGGTCGCTGGCACGCTGAACCGGGTCGCTCTTGTTACACCAATTTGGCGGTCAGGTGAATTTCTGTTCCGGCCAAGGCTTTTGACACCGGGCAGTTTTGTTTGGCATCGAGCGCGTTTTTTTGAAACGTCGCGTCATCAATACCAGGAATTTCGGCTTCGGTTTCCAGATCAATGCGCGTGATTGAGAAACCTTCGCCGACTTTTTCCAGTTTCACTTTGGCGCTGGTGTGGATACGTGTTGGCGTAATGCCTGCGCGCGAAAGCTGCGCGGTCAGCGCCATCGTGAAACAACCTGCGTGCGCCGCACCGATCAGCTCTTCGGGATTGGTGGCCGCTTGGCCTTCTTCAAAGCGGGATTTGAACGAATATGGGCCATCGAATGCGCCGCTGCCGACCGCCAATCGCCCACTGCCTTCGACCAGATTTCCTTTCCATTCCGCTTCTGCTTTATGGGTTGGCATAAGAATCTCCTTCTTGAAAGTTTGTTTGAGCTACTGCGCGGTATAACCGCCATCTATCGGGAATGTCTGTCCGGTAACGAATGAGGCGCTGTCGGAACAAAGCCAGAGTACGGCGCTCGCGATTTCTTCAGGTTGGCCGACGCGCCCCACCGGATGCGCGGCATTGAGCATCTGCTTCATCTGCGGCGTGTTCGCAAAGTCCTGATACATGCGCGTTTCAACGGCTGCCGGTGCTACCGCATTCACGCGAACATTCTGTTTGGCGTATTCCAACGCCACTGATTTAGTCAGTCCGACCACGGCATGTTTGCTGGCGACGTAAATCGGAACCATTCCCATACCGACCAAACCGGCCACGGAAGAATTGTTGACAATCGCGCCGCCGCCGGTTTTGAGCATCGCCGGAATCTGGTGTTTCAACGACAGCCAGACACCTTTGACGTTGATGTCCATGATTTGGTCATAGGTTTCTTCTGTCTGTTCGGGCAGCGGCGTCAAATTCTGTTCGACGCCAGCGTTGTTGAATGCGAAATCCAGTCGCCCAAACGTCACCAGTGTTTGATCAATCAACGCCTTGACCTCGTTTTCTTTGGAAACGTCTGTTTTGACGAAAATTGCTTCGCCGCCTGCTGCTTTGATTTCGGCGACGACTTCGTTGCCTTCTTTTTCCCGGCGTCCGCTAATGACGACTTTCGCACCGTTTCTGGCAAATTCCAACGCGGTGGCGCGTCCGATTCCGGCGTTTCCTCCTGTCACCAGAGCGACCTTTCCGGCAAATTGACTCATACATTTCTCCTTGCTTGATTGTGGTTTGCCTGATTCTGTGACTCCTGTAGCAAACCTTGTCTTTTCTAAATTGATTTTGCGCGCAGACCTACCAGGGCAATTTGTCGTGCAGGAAGAAGTAGCCTCCGGTCGGCCCGTCATCCGGCAGCGTCGCAAGAATGACAGAAGTCTTTGCGCCGTCCGCCACTTCAAGCGGAGCTTCTTCGCCGCCCATATCCGTTTTCACCCATCCGGGATGCGCGGCATTTACTTTGACCGAAGTGCCTTTCAATTCATTGGCGAGGTTGACGGTAAACATGTTCACCGCCGCTTTCGAGGCGTTATAGGCGGTGCCTGAACTGGACGCCAGCGCAATCGGCGATTTGGGATCAGAATGCATCGTCAACGAACCCAGAATGCTGGTCAGATTGACGATGCGCCCGGCGTCGCTTTTCTTGACCAACGGCAACAGTTTTTGCGTCAACGACACCAGACTGAAGACGTTGGTTTCAAAGGTCGTGCGCCATTGGTCCAGCGTGGCTTGCGAAGCCGAGATACGGAAATCCTGCGCGACCCCAGCGTTGTTGATCAGAATGTCGAGCTTGCCGTATTTGTCGGCGATGACTTTGGCCGCGCTGTCTTGCGATGCCGTGTCATTTACGTCCAACTGCAAAAACTCGACGTCCAAGCCTTCGCCCCTGAGCTTGGCGGCAGCTTCCGCGCCGCGTTTTTCATCGCGCGCGCCCAGCAATACGGTGATGCCCTTGGCGGCCAATTGCCGAACGGTTTCAAAGCCAATGCCTTTGTTTGCTCCGGTGACCAACGCAATTTTTTTCGAACTCATGATTCCCTCCAATTGTGTTTTTGACCTGTTTGTCTTTATCGTTTCTGTCGCGCTAAAGCTTGATCGTGTTTTCTCTCCCTTGTCCTCAAACTAGCTTGAAACTAGCTTGTCAGGGAGGATTATTTACGATACGCTACGTTTCGTTATTGAAAATACGCGGGGGCATAAGAAGTGTCAAGTAAATTCTCTGAAAAGTCCGAAGAGCTTTATGACGAAGCGTGTGACGCCAAGCACGCTGGCAGGCCCCGCTGTCCGGTGGCGCACCGCAACATCTTGCAGGCGGCACGCGATTTGGTGGCGGAAGTCGGCTTTGCCGGGTTGACCATCGAAGGCGTGGCTGCGCGCGCCGGGGTGGGCAAAACCACGATTTATCGCCGCTGGCCAAACAAATCCAGTTTGGTGCTGGATGCGTTTTTTGAAGACATTTCGCCGCCCGCCGGATTTGCCGACACCGGCAATGTGCGCGAAGACATACGGCGGCAAATGCGCAAACTGGTCAAAGAATTGAACGGGCCGACCGGCTGCAAGATCGCGACCTTGCTGGCCAACGGGCAGTTTGACAAAGACATGGCCGAAGCCTTTCGCGCGCGCTGGATCGAGCAACGACGCGCCGAAGCGCGCGATGTGGTCAAACGAGGCATTGCGCAGGGCGAAATTCGTCGCGATGTAGACCCGGACGTTTTAGTAGATGCGTTGTATGGCCCGATTTATTTCCGCCTGCTCAGCGGCCATGCACCGCTGACGCCCGCTTTTGCTGATGCGCTGACGGATTTGGTGCTTTCCGGGCTGGATGACTGACCGGCAAATTGCTTGTAACCAGGCGCAGTTGTCGGCGTCTTTGGCTTTGCGTTACATTGCGCGCCCACATTTCACGTTGTCTGTGAATTCAACACTTCAGGAGAATTTTTGATGAAACGGCTGCCGAACTGGCTTTGTCTGTTGTTGGTTTTGACTGTTTCCGCACAGGCCCAGGAACGCGGGCAAAACGCGCCGCCGCCTGATCCTGTGCAACAGCGATTGCGCGCGCTGGAAGAGCGCCTGACGACGCTGGAACAAACGCTGGCCAAAGACATTGACGACCTGATGTGGTTTCAGCGGATGGGCGACATCGCCGTCGTGGACAAGATCAAATACACCGGCCCGCCGCCGCGCGTGATTCCCAATCCAACCGGACAGGGCGCAGGCAATCCGGTCATCATCAGCGCGTTCACTTTCGTGCCGAAAAAGTATCAGACCGCCAAATTGCCGCTCTTGGTCTATGTGCACGGAGGCGTACACGGCGATTTCAATATCTCTTCGTTTCACATCGTGCGCGAACTGATCGAACAGGGCTACGCTGTGATTGCGCCGGATTATCGCGGCAGCACCGGATACGGGCGCGGTTTCTGGCAACTGATTGATTACGGCGGACGCGAGAACGATGACGTTTACGCCGGGATGAAATGGATGCTGGAAAATCATGCCAATCTCGATCCGCAACGGGTCGGCATTTTGGGGTGGAGCCACGGCGGAATGATCACGCTGATGAACATCTTTGACCATCCGCAGGATTACAAGGTCGCGTATGCGGGCGTGCCGGTCAGCGATTTGATTGCGCGTATGGGCTACAAATCAGACAGCTATCGCGAACTGTTTTCCGCGCCGTATCACCTGGGCAAAAGCGCCGATCAAAACGTCAACGAATACAAGCGGCGTTCGCCCGCCTGGAATGCGCACAAGTTGCAAACGCCGCTGCTGATTCACACCACGACCAACGACGAAGACGTCAACGTGCTGGAAGTCGAACATCTGATCCAGGCGCTCAAGGCCGAAGGCAAAAAGTTCGAGTACAAGATTTACGACAACGCGCC